>RFHL01000549.1 GCA_003696875.1 Bacteroidota bacterium
GATTTTCCCAACGCCACCGGAAGCACGACCAAACCCGCGGAAGTCTTCGGCGGGCAGTAACGTAACGCACCGAAGTTCCCGCCCGGGGGCATGGAGCGGATGACGGCGGATCGATCTCCGGGGGGAAACCGGCTTACGATTTTCTGGAGGCGTTCGGGCCCGGGCCCGCAACGCCTCACGTACGTTCTCCTCCAATGCGAGGCGTTTTCTCGCCATCCGTTGAGGGCGTTCTCTGCTTGTTCAGGGTCCCGTGGTTTTTTCGGGGTGGAAGGCCCAGCCGGGCGTGATGTGTCATTGCGGGCGTCGCCGGATCGCGACAGGCCCTCGCAAAGATGCGGGGGCGCGTCGCTCCGGCTGCTTTTGAAGCGTGAACCACAGGAGGAAGAGATGAGCGTTTTTCCGCAAAAGGGGTTACTGGGATTTTTGCTGATCCTCGGTCTGGTCGCCTTGGCCCCGCACCCCTCGGTTTGGGCGGACGAGGTGAAGGCGGAGGTCGACTGCGTCAGCTGCCACAAAGAGAAGACACCGCAGATCGTCAAAGACTGGGAGGCGAGCGCGCACCATGGGAATGACGTGAGCTGCGCCGCATGCCATGGGGAAGAACATCAGACGGCCGAGGACGTCGGCAAGGTCGGGTTGGCGGGTCCCGAGGTGTGTGCCCAGTGCCATGAAGAGCAGGTGGATCGCTTCAAACAGGGCAAACACGCCTTGGCGTGGGCGGCCATGAAAGCCATGCCCACTTTCCATTGGCAGCCTATGGCGCTCACCGAAGGGCTGAAAGGTTGCGGCGGCTGCCATAAGCAGGGGCTCAAGTCCGAAGAGGAGATGAGGAAACTCAAGGAAACCAGCCCGGGCTTCGGGCTCGCCTCCTGTGATGTGTGCCACACGCGGCACCTGTTTTCCAAGAAGGAAGCGCAGCAGCCCCAGGCATGCCGCACCTGCCACATGGGCATCGACCACCCGCAATGGGAAATGTACGAGTCCTCGAAACACGGAGTGCGGTACCTGCTGAAGCAGAAGGGTGTTTTGCCCGAATCGGCCGCGGCGCCCACCTGCCAGACCTGTCATATGCA
>RFHL01000550.1 GCA_003696875.1 Bacteroidota bacterium
GGGTGGACCAGGCGGCCGCCTGGTCACGGAAAGCCCGGTATGAGGCGTAGATTTTCTGGGCAAGTGGGTCCTCAGCGGTTAGCTCGTCCAGCACCTCGCCGGTAAGGCGGCGCAGTTCCAGGAGGACTTCATCCGGAAATGGACGTAAGTCTACAGATTCTTCCTTGATCAGCTTATCGAGGTATAGGTTGTTCTGCGCCTCAAATTCAGAGAGGGTCCAGAGGTTTTGCCGGTGGATGGCCGTCTGCAAGATGGCCTGCAGATCGGCCGGGAGGGCCTCGTACTGGGCTTTATTGACGAAGGTCTCCAAGGTCGTCCCTGGCTCATGCCAGCCCGGATAGTAGTAATAGCGGGCAATTTTGTGGAAGCCCATGCTGTAGTCATGGTACGGGCCAATCCACTCCGTAGCGTCTATTACGCCTCGCTCCAGGTTGGTAAAAATCTCGCCCCCAGCGACATTGACGGCGGTACCGCCGGCCCGGGTGATCACCTGGCCTCCCAGGCCAGGAATGCGCATTTTCAGGCCTTGTAAATCGGAGATGCGGTTGATCTCCCGGTTAAACCATCCGCCCATCTGTACCCCTGTATTCCCAGCGGCAAAGCTGATGAGATTAAAAGGGGCATAGAGCTCATCCCACAAGGCCTGCCCGCCACCAGCCATGATCCAGGCATTCATCTGTTGGGCATTCATCCCAAAAGGCACACTGGAGAAAAATGGAGCCGCCGCCATCTTGCCAGCCCAGTAGTAAGAAGCGCCGTTGCCAATTTCAGCGGTGCCACTGCTCACGGCGTCAAAAGCTTCCAGGGCTGGAACCAATTCTCCCCCCCCATAGACGCGGATATCGAGACGCCCACCAGACATCTCCCGGACCCAGTCGGCAAACATCACACAGCCTTCGCCCAAAACCGGGAAATTAGGGGGCCAGGTGGTGACCATATTCCAGCGATACTTTTTGCTGGTGATGATGCTGGGGCCGGTTTGGCCTTCGGTATCCGAGGCACAGCCTGAACCGAGCACGGTGGCACCCGCCAGGGCGGCTCCACCTTTGAGGAGAAAGTCTTTGCGTGAAAGTTTTTTCATAATTTGTGGCATGAGCGGGAGTAGAAGTCGGGAGGTAGTGCGCGGCAAAGATCGCTTTTCAAAAAAGCTCCTTTCCGGTACCTTAGTAACGCGAGAAAAAGAACTTCCCGATTTTGCGCCGAGACCTTGTGCGCAGACCAGGAAGAAAAACCGAGCTTGGCGGGCCAAGTGAGGCTTTTTCTGACGCCGTATGCGGGCAA
>RFHL01000551.1 GCA_003696875.1 Bacteroidota bacterium
GCAGCGCAAGGCACATCTGCCCTTTTTTATCGGGGCCCGCTTTGCGCAGGGCATCCGCCGCTCGGGCCAGTTGGAGGCAATCGGCTACATGGTCCTGGACCTCGACGATTGCCACGAATCGCCAGCGGCCTTTGCCGGGCTACGCGCCCGCCTGCAGGCGGACGAACGGGTCTGGATGGCCTATACCTCCCCCGGCGGCCTGGGGCTGAAGCTGGTTTTCCGGCTGGCGCGGCCCCTGCAGCACACCAAGGCCTACAGCGATTGCTACCAGTGCTTTGCCCGCAGCTTTGCCCGGCGACACGACCTGGAACGGGTGATGGACTACCGCACCCACGACGTCACCCGGGTGAGCTTCCTGAGCTACGACCCGCAGCTCTACTTTGCCCCCGAGGCCGAGCCGGTGGAGCCCGACCTCTTCCTGCCCGGCGACATCGACCTGGGCCTGCCCTGGGCCGACGAATCTGATGGCGATGTCCCGCCACCGCGGGAGATTGAAGTACAGGCGACCCGCCCGGAAGCCGAACCCCCAGCCGAGACCCCGGCCACCCAACCGGAGCCGCAAGGCGAGGTGTGGGACCAGATCCGGCGCACACTAGCCCCCACCAAGCGGGTGCGTCGCCGGCAAGTAACCCTGCCACCGGAGATCGAGGCCATCAGCCCGGCGATCCAGCAAGCCGCCGAGGCCCTGGGCCTCGGGATCAAGGACACCCTCGACCTCAACTACGGCCGGAAGTTTGTCTTCAGCTACCAGCACCTCTGGGCCGAGGTCAATGTCTACTACGGCAAGCATGGCTTCAGCATCGTGCCCAGCCCGAAAAGCGGCTCCCACCCGCCTCTGCGGGAGCTCGTACAGGAACTCGTCTTTCGGGTAATCTTCGAGCCCGAAGGCCTGGAAGCCCTGCAAGGGCGGTTATGACGTTCGGGGTTCCTGGTTCGAGGGTCGAACGCTCAACGCGAAACGCATAACACGAAACGCATTGCTCAGCATCGGCGAACGCATGGCGCGCCTGCGGCGCAGCGGCCTGGGGGCCGAGGACTGGCTGGCACCGCGGCCGGAGCCACAGCTGGTGGGCGGCAGCGCAGCGACACGCATGACCGAGCTCCTGGCGCAGTTGGAAGCGCGGCGGCCCAAACGGATCAGTGACATGATGTGCATCATCGCCTATGACATCGAGAGCAACAAGGTTCGCACACAGGTAGCCAAATTCCTGATCGGCAAAGGCTGCCTGCGGATTCAGAAGTCGGTCTACTTTGGCTTGCTGTCTCGCAAGCAGTACCGGGAGATGGTCGAGGCCCTGCGCACCATCAATGCCCTGTACGAAAACGATGACTCCATCTTTTTCCTCCCGGTGGCCGACGACCAACTGAGCCGCATCGAGATCATCGGCCGGGACCTATATCTGCAGGTCGCGCGCGATGAGCCCAACACCCTGTTTTTCTGAGCCCTACGAGGCCGCATCAGCGGAAAAAAGTGGCGCCCCGGCTTGGAAAAGGTCCCTTCCTTTGCTATTTTCAAGCAAGTTCTTTGACGTATTAGATCAGGCAAAAATCAGCGTTTTGACTATTGCACAGGTCAAAATTAGTTTGTAATTTTGCAGACCTTTTGGAGGTCTTCGCAAATGGTCAAATATAACAGTGTTAACCCCATTTTGGGGGTGTTTCCAGAAATGTAAATCGCTGATTTTCAGCCAAAAGCTGAAAATAGCTCTCCGAACCCCTATCCATTACAACAAGGATTAAGACTTGTCATGTGCTTCTTCTCATTCTTGATTTCTTGGAATACTCCGAACCCCTATCC
>RFHL01000552.1 GCA_003696875.1 Bacteroidota bacterium
GCAGGATTATTACGGGGCCCCCCCAGGCGGCGAAGAACGACACAGTGCTACTGGAGGCCGGCATGGCACCTCTGGCAGTGATGGCGCAGCTTCGGCAACTCCGCCTGTTCGAGCGGTATCAACGGTTACCGGAAACGGATCAACGCAGGCTGAACCTTGACATGAAGGCGATGAGGCAGGCAGAGCAGCAGGCACGGGATCTACGTAAGGAGGCTGGCGTGGGCGGCAACAGGCTACCGCTGAGTGCGCCCAGAGATTATGCGCCACACCAGACGGACTTTGCCCGAAGGGTAATGTTCGGGGCACGACTCAAGGGCCCCAAGTCCAGCCTAACCAAAGCTCAGCAGTGCCGAGTATCGAAGCGCGTGCTAGATAATCACCTCGTGATTCAGAACGCGGCCTGGCAGAGCTGGAGCGATGGCTCTGTGACTCCAGACGAACGCTCTGCGGGCGCCGCGTGCCTCTACCGGTACCGGAAAGATGAGCCGTGGTTCCGCAAGGGCGCGCTGGCGGGCAAACTCGCTTCATCGCTGAGGGCTGAAGCAGTCGGAGTGATCTGCAGCCTGGAAATGGTGATCAACACCCTGCGTGCACGAAAGCGACGAGGGTCGAAGCGCAAGGGTGTGGCCATCCTCCTGGACTCCCGCAGCCTCCTCGACCAGCTGCGGGGCGGGCCCCTACAGAAGGGCATGGAGCGGGATGTGCAGGTCATCTGGAACCTTCTTCACCAGCTGACCGGCCTCACCACCTACGTCGTCTTCCAGCACGTCTACTCCCACTGTGGCCTCGAAAAGAACGAGCTCGTGGATGAATATGCGGCAGCCGTGGCGCAAGGAGGATACATCCCGGTGCTGAGCAAGACGGAGCAGGCCAAGCTACAGGCGGAAGTCCCGACGAAGCTCAGCGACTTCATGTGCTTCGCTAAGCGGCGCCTTGTGCAGCGGTGGGCACAGACAATTAGCCCTGAGGAGTGTCGGGTGAAACTAGTCGGCACGAAGCCCACCAATCTGCGGGCCACAAAGAAATGGCCGCGCTACCTCGAAAGGACGGCAGCGCAGATCAGGTCCGGTGAGTGCCCGCTGGTGGGCAAGAATCGTCATAGATGGGGCGACACTAAAGGGGGGGTGGAGGTATATTTAAAC
>RFHL01000003.1 GCA_003696875.1 Bacteroidota bacterium
ATGCGGCTGCGTTCTTGCTCCTCGCCGGTCATGATGCCGCGCAGAGCCATCAGCTCCTGGGTCTGGGCCATGTGGTGAATCTGCTGCTGATGCCGCTTGCGTCGCTCATTGAAGACCAGCAGCAGTAGGCCGATGATAACCAGCAGCGCCACCAGGCCGGCCAGGCCGGCCTGCAGCAGCAACTGTTGCCGGGCCACTTCGGCCTTGACCGAGACGATTTCCAGCCGGCTCTCGGCCAGCTGCTGGTCCTTGCGGGTCGATTCGTACCGGGCTGCCATCTCGGTAGTCAGGCGCAGCTTTTCCTCGTTTAGGGCCGAATCGCGCAGCCGGGCATACTGCTCGAGATGGGCATAGGCCAGCCAGGCCAAGCCCGCGTCTTTATGGATGCTGGCCAGGAGCCGGTGCGCTTGGGTTTGGGTTTCATAGGAGCCAATTTCCTCTGCGATCGCCAGCGCTTCTTCCATCAAGGCTCGCCCGCGAGCGTTTTGGCCGGTACTGTACAGCACCTTGCCATAGGCTAGCAAGGTCTCGGCCAGCTCCAGCTTCTGGTCCAGGCCTCGCCGCAGGGCGAGGGCTTCCTCCAGGTATAGCTGCGCACTGTCGGCCTTGCCCGCCGATTCCATCACCAGGCCCAGGCGGTGCAGGTTATAGGCGATGCCCCAGTCGTCTCCTTCGGCGCGGTCTATGGCCAGCGCCTGCTTGAAGTAGCCCTTGGCCTCGGCCGGCTGATTCAGTTCAAGGTACACTGCCCCCATGTTGCTGAGGACGTTGGCCAGGGCCTGGGGCTGGTCCAGGGGGCGAAAGATGGTCAGGGCTCGCTCGTAGAGGTCCAGGGCCTCATCGTGCTGCCCCATCTTGCGGTGCACCGAGGCGATGCTGTTCAGCGAATTGCCTACGCTGGCAGGAACCTCCAGCTTTTCGTTGATGGCGAGCTCACGGTAGTGATAGGCGAGGCTACGCTCAAAGTCGCCCATGAGTCCATACACCACCCCCAGGTTGAAGAGCGAGCCGGCCAGGGCATAGTCCAGGCCTTGCCGCTCAAAGTAGGCCGCCGAGGTCTCAAATTCGCTGACCGCCTCGGCATAGTCGCCCAGGAAGCGGTAAATCAGCCCTTGATAATGGGCACAGCGCGCCAGGTTGGCGCTGTCGCCAGCGGCTTCGGCCAGGGCCCTGGCCCGGGCATTGTAGGTCTCGGCTTGCCGGGTGTCATTGACTATGTGGTTCCACGTCAGCCGCTGTAGCCAAAAGATGCGGGCGCTATCGGAGGCGGCACTGGCCAGTTCGCGTTCCAGGCTGTCGATCAGGGCGGGGGACTGCCCGGAGAGGGGCAGGCTGGAAAACAGCAGCCAGAGGCCTGACAGCAGGCCGGCAGGACGCAAAAAGGGACGTAGCAGTGAAGTAGGCAAAACTGGGTGAGGATGGAAATGAAGGGGAAGATCCGTCCTGTCAAAATACCCATTTTTGCCCGGTGGGAAAAACGGCCTTTTCCCTTGGGGATAAAATTCAAGGAAAACCCTGAGAAATGTCGTCTGGAGTTTGCCGGGCAGGGGAGAGATCTGTTACTTCCCTGACGGAATGCGACCAGTGCCTTTTCTGTTCACTTTTCATACCAGACCATGATTCAGCTGGTGGTATTGGATATGGCCGGGACGACGGTCGACGAAGACAATGTGGTGTATCGCACGCTGCAGGCAGCGATCGTAGCAGGCGGGGTGGCGGTTTCCCTGGAGGAGGTGCTGCACTGGGGAGCCGGCAAAGAAAAGCAACAGGCGATCCGGGACATCCTCGCAGCGGTGGCGCCGGATCAGGCTGAGGCGGCCGAGGCCATGTATGCCGGCTTCCGGCCGCGCCTGCGCGCGGCCTATGAGACGCTGGCCGTCAAGCCGTGCCCCGGCACGGAGGAGACCTTTCGCGCCCTGCGGGCGCAGGGTATCCATATCGCCCTCAATACGGGTTATGACCGCACCACCGCCGAGGGCCTCCTCGGCAAGCTGGGCTGGGTGGCAGGAAGGGACCACGACCTGCTGGTCACCGCCAGCGATGTGAGCCGCAACCGGCCTCATCCGGATATGATATTCCTGGCGATGGATCGCCTCGGAATCCGGGATGCCGGTACGGTCGCCAAGGTCGGGGATTCAGCCATCGATATTGAGGAAGGCAAAAATGCCGGCTGTGGCCGCAGCTTCGGGGTGACGACCGGCGCCCAGACAGCGGCGCAGCTCGCCACGGCCCAGCCCGATGCTATCCTGGATCAGCTGCCGGAGCTGTTGCCCTGGGTGCTGTCGTCTTCTACCTGAGTCTGAAACCGGGTATAAAACAGGGCTTGCCCCTGGCAGGTGTTGGTCTCACCTCTAGCCCTCCAAAACGTAGTGAAGCCCCGATTGCGGGATCGCTTCTCGCTACTCAATTCGTGATCCGCACCCAGGGGTGCGGACTATCTTGTATGCCCAGCCACGCTTTGAAGCGGGAGGGGCGGTACATAAACCGAAAGTCATAGGGGGCGAGTTCCTGCCGGAGGTGATGGTGGTACATACGGCTCAGTTCGGGAATGCCAGCTTCTGTAAAGGCCAGCTCGGTGGCCTCTTCTGCGGCTTCTTTCTGCTTTTCACTGCCCAGAAAACTCTCCAGGATATGCAGCTCGCCCCCTGGCTGTAGAAACTCCCGACAGCGGTTGATCAGCGAGGGCAGGTGGGGAAACCAGGCAATGGCGTCGCACAGGCTGATCAGGTCAAAGCTCCCCTTGGGGAGGATGTCTTCGAAAATATCGCCACAAGCAAACTGAAGATTGGGCATTGAAAAGACCCGGGCCGCCTGGGTGACGAGGGGCATACAAAGGTCCAGGCCTACGACCTCGGTTTGGGGGAGGCCTGCTAGCCTGGCGGCGAGCCAGCCTGTGCCGCAGCCCAGGTCCAGGATCCGGCGGGGTTGGGCGTTTCGCTTCAGGTATGGGATGAAGCGGTCGAGGGTTTTTTTCCGATACATCCAACTCTGCCGGTGCAGGTTGTAGAAAAAGGTGGAGGGAAACTCACGCACCTCCGCATCGTCATAGCAGCGGTTGGTTTTTTGCAGATAGGTCTGATAGGCGTCGCAAAAGGCGGGCTCTGGGGGGGAAAGCAAAAAAACACCTTGTTCGGTATGATCAGAAAGTGGCTCCATAAGGCAAAAGTATCAATCGCAGCAAGGGAAGTCAAACGTGTAGACCCCACCGCCCTGCGGGCGGATAAGGGTGAGCGTAGTGGAACCAGCTGCCTTGGTCAGGGTGTCCCCGGGCTGCAGGGAAGGAATGCTGCCCGCCGGGCGGGCACATGGGCAAAACTCGATGCTTCCTGGCAGCTCATGCGCCATCTCAATACGAAAGTGGCAACTGTCCACGGGTTCTACCTTCAGGATAACCGCCGAAAAGGCCTCTGGACGAACCACTTCCTCCAGCCAGGTCTGGCAGGCGAGGGGCTTTACCCCCGGGTGGGTCCACTGGTAATAGCCTACCACCCCCAGGGTGGTCAGACCGATGAGGCCGCTGAGGAGGGCTGTCCCATAAAGAAACTTTCGGAAGCTTGACAAAGCGAATTATTTTGCGTATACTTTTTATATAGTTCGAAAGCGGAAACTATTTCTCTGTCACCTTTCCCTGATGTCGGTACTTGGATATACATATATCTTTTCCCGGAAAAATGATCCACATCCTGTGTGGACACCACCGCTCAGGATTCGTCCCTGACCCGTTTGCCGACGGGATATCTGTGTGTGTTTTTTACACATAAACCGCTTTCTGCTCTACCGTATCCTCTTTAGGTATCCCTTCACGCCGGAAACAGGCCTCTTTCTGATTTAGACCCTTTGGTTGCTGTCCTGTACACCTGTGCTGCCGATCCGGTGGCCTCAGGTCAACGGCTTATCGGTGAATTTGACCCAAATATCCCGGACATCCAAAAATCCTAATCTATGAAAAGGACTACAAACCTCCTCCGCTTTTGGCTCCTTATGGGGCTTGTCGCCCTGGTATCTCTCGGTTGTGGCCGGCGCCCGGCTCAAGCCCTGCATCAGGGAGATCGGTATGACGCCACCCTCGCCCAGGAACAGGCCCTGAGCGAGTCTCTCATCGCCGAGCAAGCGCAAATACGGGCAGATGTCATGCCGGTGACCACCGATTCGGAGCGGGCCCTTCAGCGCTTCCTCCAGGCCCGCAAGTACCGGCACGACTTTACCCATCTCGCCGAGTCCGGAAAGCTTCTCGAAGAAGCCGTGGCCATTGATCCGGGCTTTGCCCTGGCGTATGTGTACCTCTCCATGCACTACGGCACTCATGGGAATCAGGCGGCCAGGCAGGCTGCCCTCGCCCGGGCCTGGGCACTTCGCGACAGGGTGTCGCCCGGGGAGCAACTCTTTATCACTGCCATGTATCACGGCGGGCCTTCGGCCCTGGCTTCATGGGAGAAACTCGTGGATATGTACCCCGGCGATGCTTATGCCCACCTGATCTTGGGCTATGCCTATAAAAATGAGTATGCCCGCTATCAGGACGCGCTGAAGTGTTTTCAGGAAGCCCTTGCCTTGGATGGCACCCTGGGCAATGCCTACAACATGCTGGGCTATACCTATATCGCCTTGGACGATATGTCTCATGCCGAGGAAGCCTTCCGCACCTACATAGACCTTTTTCCTGATTCCGGTAACCCTTATGATTCTATGGGTGACCTCTGCCTCAAGACCGGTCGGTACGAAGAGGCAGCAGGCTTTTTCGAGCAAGCCTACCAACTGGAACCGACCATGACCTGGTCGAGAGATAAAGCCGCGGAAGCCAGGCTGCTCATGCAGCGGGAAACGCAGCGGTAGGGGAAGGCCCGTGTCCGCTCGAACCACTCGGCATATGAAGCCGGGGACGCATGATCTGCGTCCCCGGCTGGTTATTTTCAAAAAGGAATAAGGGGTAGGATGGGAATCTACTCAATCCAGGATTTGTAATAATCGGGCATCTCCAGCTTGGTGGCAGCCTTTGTCAGCCAGAGGGGGCGGAAGGTGTCGATCATTACGGCGAGCTCCTCGGTGGACTCCTTGCCGATACTGGCCTCAACCGTGCCGGGGTGTGGTCCGTGGGGGATTCCTTGTGGATGCAGGGTGATGTTGCCGACGTCGATTCCCTTTCGGCTCATAAAGTTGCCGGCGACGTAGTACAGGAGCTCATCGGAATCAATGTTGCTGTGATTATATGGCGCCGGAATGCCCTCCGGATGATAATCAAAGAGGCGGGGGACAAAGGAGCAGACCACATAGCCGGCCCCCGCAAAGGTCTGGTGTACGGGCGGCGGCTGATGCACCCGCCCGGTGATAGGCTCAAATTCGTGAATCGAGAAGGCAAAGGGATAAAAGCAACCATCCCAGCCCACCACCCCGAAGGGGTGGCGGTCCACCACATAGGGGAAGAGCATCCCTTGCTTCTTGATCAGAATGAGAAAATCGCCCGCCTCGTCGTGGGTTTGGAGGTTTTCCGGCACCCGAATGTCCCGTTCGCAAAAGGGGGCGTGCTCGAGCAACTGTCCATAGTTGTTCAGATAGCGCTTGGGGTAGGTGATCGGGCTGGCCGACTCCATGATCAGGAGGCGGTTGTCGGTATCGTCAAAGTCGATCTGATAGACCACGCCCCGTGGCACGATCAGGTAGTCCCCATAGCCAAAGCGGATCTCGCCAAACATGCTCCGCAGCCTGCCGCTGCCACGGTGGATAAACAGCATCTCATCGGCCTGGCTGTTTTTGTAGAAATAGGTCCCAGTACCGCGGCGCGGCGCGGCGAGGGATATTTCTACATCGTGGTTGGCGCAGATATAGGTGCGGCTTTCCAGAAAATCATCCTGCGGCTCCAGGTCAAAACCCCGGTAGGCCCGGTGCTGCATGTTGTTTTTGTCAGCGATCTCTGGTCCCCAGGCGTAGGCTTCGCCGATAGCCTTAACCCGCGTCGGGGGGTGTACGTGATAGACCAGCGAATACAGGCTGGAAAAGCCTTCGGTGCTCACCAGTTCTTCGGCATAGAGACCGCCGTCGGGTTTGCGAAATTGGACATGGCGCTTGGAGGGGATTTTCCCCGCTCTTACGTAGTGAGGCATGATTTTCAATGCTTTGTTTGCAGGCTCGCAGGCCCGTGATCAATTTTCAAATTTAGGAAATAGTCTTAACTTTGCCGCCATCGTTTGGCCCTCCGCCAGGCGATTTGTTCCAAATCTAAACGCTAAGGCATTGGACATTTACGACAAAATTGACCGCAACATGGCCACCGACCTGGGGCAGTACGCTTCCTTGGGCCATGGGTACATTGCTTATCCCAAGTTGGAAGGCGAAGTTGGTCCCTGGATGAAGTTTCAGGGGAAAGACGTGTTGGTGTGGTCCCTAAACAGTTATCTCGGCCTGGCCAATCACCCCGAAATCCGCAAGGCCGACGCCGAAGCCGCGGCGGAGTACGGGCTGGCCTACCCCATGGGTTCCCGGGTGCTTACGGGTAACTCCAACAACCATGAGGAGTTTGAGCGTCAGGCAGCGGAGTTTATGCAGAAGGAAGACGCCTTCCTCCTGAACTTTGGCTACCAGGGCTGTATGTCTATCATTCATGCCCTTACCGATCGCCGTGATGTGATTGTCTATGACCAGCTCTCCCATGCCTGTATCATGGACGGGATGAGCATGAGCCTGGCCAAGCGCTTTGTCTTCTCCCACAACGACATGGAGCAGCTGGAAAAGCGCCTCATCGCGGCTAAGCGCATCACCGAAAAATCCGGCGGCGGGATCCTCGTCGTGACCGAAGGGGTTTTCGGGATGAAAGGAGACCTCGGTCGCCTTGACGCCATCGCTGAGCTGAAGGACAAGTACGGTGCCCGCCTGTTTGTCGATGACGCCCACGGTTTTGGGGTCATGGGGGCTACCGGGATCGGTACGGGTGAGCACTTTGGGGTCCAGGACAAAATCGACGTCCTCTTCAGCACCTTCGCCAAATCCATGGCGGGTTTTGGGGCCTTCGTGGCCGGTCCGGCCAAAGTGATCAAGTACCTCAAGTACAACATGCGCAGCCAGATCTACGCCAAGTCCCTCTGCATGCCCATGACAGTTGGTG
>RFHL01000553.1 GCA_003696875.1 Bacteroidota bacterium
AGCGTTGAGCGTTGAGCGTAAAAAGCTATTTTTTGTCTGACCTCTGACATCTGATCTTCTGCTGAACCCTTCCGCCGCAGCCCCGTTTCCCTTTGAAATGGAAACAACCCGCCCAGCCGATTTTTCTCTGACTTCTCTTCTCTGTTGAACGTAGTGAAATCCCGAGAATCGGGAACCTCTGACTTCTCCCCTCCCCATGCACCGCATTTGCTTCATCAACACCACGGCTTTCTGGGGAGGAGGTGAAAACGTCCCGCTGGACCATGCCCGGCGGTTTCAGGCGCAGGGGCATCAGGTCTGGATGGCGGCGCGGCCGGGCTCGCCGCTCTGGCAGCGAGCCGAGGCGGCGGGCATTGCCTGCTGGCCACTGCGGCTGAGCAGCTGGAGCCTGCTCCAGCCGTGGACCCTGCTGCGCATGCGGCACTTTTTTCGCCGGCATCAGATCGATACCGTCCTGTGCAATACGTCCCACGACCTCAAGGCCACCGTGGTGGCGGCGCGGCTCTCAGGCATCAGGCGCATTGCCTACCTGCGGGGACTGGCGGTGCCGGTACGGGACAGCTGGCTGAACCGCTGGCTACTGGGGCGGGGGCTAAGCCACGTTTTTGCCAATAGTAAAGCCACCCGGGATACCCTGCGCGCCCATCTGGGCGCGCGGCTGCCCGAAACCCGGGTGCGGGTGATCTACCGCGGCATCGACCTGGCGGCCCTGGACCGGCGCCGGTTGCCCCAAAAGCCCAACAACGAGCCGCTGGTGATTGGTAGCGCGGGTCGCCTCACCCCACAAAAAGGGCAGCAAGACCTGATCCCTCTCGCCCACTGGTTGCAGGAGCGGGGTTATGCCTTCCGGCTGCGCATCGCGGGCACCGGCCCGCTCGCGGCGGAGTTGCAGACACAGATCGATGCTGCTGGCCTGAGCGAGATAGTCGAACTCTGCGGCTTTGTGGACAATATGCCCGCCTTTATGGATGGGCTGGATGTCTTTGTGCTGCCCTCCCGCTGGGAGGGCTTCGGCTATGTGCTGGCAGAGGCCATGGCCTGCCAGGTACCCGTGGTGGCCTATACTCTGAGCAGCAATCCCGAGATCGTGGCCGATGGGGAAACGGGGCTTCTCGTCCCCTACCCCGGCCCGGAGGGACTCGCCGCCGCGGTGGCGCGGCTGCTGGACGATCCCGGCCTGCGGGCACGCCTGGGCGCGCAGGGCCGCGCCCGGGTGGAAGCCCGTTTTCAGCAGGCAGACCGCATCGACGAGCTGGGCCGCTGCCTGTGGGACTATGCCCGCACCGAGGCTATGCCTCGGTG
>RFHL01000554.1 GCA_003696875.1 Bacteroidota bacterium
GCGAATGACGATGACCGCGACCTGTCCCTACGGGCGAATGACGATGACCGCGACCTGTCCCTACGAACAAATGGCGATGCCCCCCATGACCCTCATCTCCCTCATCTCCGAGCAGACCCTCCCCAACGTCCTCTTCCTGCGGGCGCAGCCACAGGCTGTGCGGCAGATCTTTCTCTCAACCGAGAAAATGGAGGCGCAGGGCCGCAGCGCCTGGATCCGCCGGGCGGCGGATCTGCGTGAGGTCGAGGTCGTTACCCTCCCGCCCGAGGACCTGCCAGCCATCCTCGCCCGGCTGGAAGCCGTGCACATAGGCCCCGACGAACAACTGGTCCTCCACCTCACGGGCGGCACCAAAATGATGGCCTTGGGGGCCTACCAGCACTTCACCCAGTGCTTCCCGGCGCAGACCGAGGTGTTTTATGTATCGCTGGAAAAAGGCCACATCCAGCGGGTTTATCCCGGACCGGCGGTGACGCCCATGTCCGTGCGGCTGAGCTTGGAGACCTACCTGGCCGCCTATGGCGTGACCATGACGCGCCGGGGCGAATGGAACTTTTTGCCCTGGCGGCAAGAGGCCGAGGCCACCTTCCGCCACGCCATGGGCATAGCCCTGGATGCCAGGATCGAGGCCAAGCTCGCGCGCGGCACGAGCCTGCCAAACCCCGCCGACCGCAAGTTCTATACGGGCGAATGGCTGGAAGTCTGGGCCTACCATCAGGTCCGGGAAGGCCTGGGCCTGGCCGAAGACCAGATCCAGCAGGGGAGGCATCTGACCAAAGAAGTCCCCGGCGGCAAAACCTTCACCCGCGAATACGACCTCGTTTTTATTCGGAACAACCACCTTTTTTTACTGGAAGTCAAAGCCTGGCTGGGCAAAGAGGGTTTCACCGTCAAAAAAGCCAATCCCGACCTCTATAAGCTCGCCCAAGCCCGGCGCGAACTCGGCCTGTACGCCCGGGGACACTTCTGGTCCATCAAAGCCCCCAGACCGGCGGGCTGGGAAGTCATCTCCCCCAACCTCGACCTGCTCGGCATCCGCTTTGCCGGCCCCGATCTGCTCGCCGACCCCGGCCGCCTCCACGCTTACCTGCAATCCTTCTGACCATGCCCCTATCCCCCCTCCTCGGCGCGGTCATCGGCGACATCGTCGGTTCCCGCTTCGAGGGCCGCTTCGACGGCATCAAGACCACCGAATTCGACATGATCCATCCCCGCTGCCGCTTCACCGACGACAGCGTGATGACTTTTGCCGTCGCCGATGCGCTGCTGCAGGACCAGTCCTTCGGGCCTGCCCTGCATCGCTACGGCCGGGCCTATCCCGGCCGGGGCTATGGCGGCAACTTCCGCCGCTGGCTGGCCAGCGACGATCCCCAGCCCTACGGCAGCTACGGCAATGGCTCTGCCATGCGGGCCAGCCCCATCAGTTGGGCCGGAGAGACCCTGGAGGAGGTCCTCCAACTGGCCGAGGCCAGCGCCCGGCCCTCCCACGACCATCCCGAGGGCATCAAGGGTGCCCAGGCCGTGGCCGCAGCGGGCTTCCTGGCCCGTACCGGCGCCAGCAAAGCCGAGATTTCGGCCTATGTAACCGAGACCTTCGGCTATGACCTCAGCCGGAGCATCGACGAAATCCGGCCCGGCTACACCTTTGATGTCAGTTGTCAGGGCAGCGTACCCCAGGCCATTCGGGCCTTTCTGGACAGCCA
>RFHL01000049.1 GCA_003696875.1 Bacteroidota bacterium
CGGGGAGAGGTGCGGGAGGTCCGGGACGCAGGCTTGATGGCCGCGGCCCTGTTTGCCACCTACCAGGACCGAACCCTCTACCTGATGGGCGCTTATCACCCTGACCAGGGACGCAGCGGGGCCATGCCGGCCCTGATGTGGGATGCCATGGCTCGCGCCCAGCGCGAGGGGAGTCGCCTCTTTGACTTTGAGGGCTCCATGATCGAAGGGGTCGCCCAGTTCTTCCGGAAGTTTGGGGCGCATCCGGTTCCGTATTTACAGATCCGTAAAAATCAGTTACCTTTACTGGTAAGATGGATGCAAGAATTACGAACCTAGGCGCCCGCAACTCATACCTCAACCAGGTCCTGTTTGAGCTGAGAGATACCGAGGTCCAGCAGGACCGGATGCGCTTTCGCGCCAATATGGAGAAGGTGGGAGAGATTCTGGCCTACGAGATGAGCCGGGAGTTTCCCTATGAAAAACAGCACGTCACAACACCCCTGGGGGAGTTGGATATGGATCTCCTGGCCAGCCAACCCGTGCTGGTGTCCATCCTGCGGGCAGGCATCCCTTTTCACCAGGGCTTTTTGCGCCTGATGGACCGGGCGGACAATGGGTTCATTTCCGCCTTCCGGCACCATACCCGGGGCAATGAATTTATCGTCAAGGTAGAGTATCTGGCCTTACCGGAGATCACCGGACGCACGGTGGTGCTGGTGGATCCGATGATCGCCACGGGTAAGAGCATCGTACTGGCCTATCAGGCCCTTCTGGAGCAGGGCCATCCCGAGCAGATCTTTATCGGGGCTGCCGTCGCCAGCGAAGAAGGCCTGGAGTATGTGCTTCGCCATATCCCCAAAGCGCGTATTTTGGTCGCAGCGGTCGATCACGAGCTCACGGCCAAGGCCTACATCGTCCCGGGGCTTGGAGATGCGGGGGACCTGGCGTTTGGGCCTAAGTAAGCCCACCTGGCCCCGCACCCTTCGTGCAACCCGCCTGATTCTCCTGCGTTCAGGTAAGGACAAAGATTCGCCTTGATGACCGCCGCCATTCTCGCATTTTTTTCCCTAGCCAACCATCCGGCTGCCTTCCTGGCCCTGGCCTTTTCCTGGGACAAGCTAGCCAAATATGCCTCTATTGGCCTGGTGGCAAGTGTGAAATTTGTTATCGGGGTGGTGGTGGCGATTGGTACGCCGGGCTTTACCTTTTGGGACATCCTGATTTCTGCCGCCGGGGGCGCCTGGCTGGGCGCCATTGTCTTTATCTTTTTTGGTGCCCAGATACGTCGCTGGCTAAAAAAGCGCTTCAACATCGGCAAGCCGATGAGCTTTGC
>RFHL01000555.1 GCA_003696875.1 Bacteroidota bacterium
CGACATTTCCCGTCTGCCTGGTGCCGCTGCTGTTGAAGGCGATGTTGAAGGCCGCAGGGCGGAAGTTGGCCCCGTCAAAGTCGATCTTGGAGACATAAAAGTCACCCTGTGGCGCGGGTTGCAGCACGTGAAAGCTCCCGTTGAAGGCCCGGTCGAAGTAGGGTGGGGGATTATGGTCGGGGCAGTAGAAGGCCCAGTTGCGGGACCACACCCGGCCTGGCTTGGCCACCGGGGTGCCCAGGGAGATATCCGCTACGGCGATGTCCCAGTAGTGGATGAGGAAACCGTAGTTGGCGCTGTAGTCGGCGAGACGGAACTCCAGGTAATAATCTCCCGCCGGGGCGCTTGCCCCGGGGGTGAAGGTAAAGGGCGTGTAGCCGCCCGAGACGCCCGGGAAGGTATTGGGACCGGCCAGGGCCTCCTCCCGGTCAATGGCGTTATTGTTTTTGACCACCTTGTTAAACACCTCCTGGCCATCCGGGCTCATGATCCGAAACCGGAGGTTGTAAGTGGAGCTATTGGTCAGCGTTTGGTATGAAGCTTTGCTGAAGCCCAAATACACCACCTCATGGGCGGGATCCTCAATCCGGATATAGAGCCGGGCCATGGTGTCACTGCTTTCCCACTTGGAAAAGCTCCCATAGGCGCTCCAGTTGATGAGCAGGGCGGTGATGTCGTCCATCCCGCCGCCGGTGCCGCTGTTGGGCGCGACCTGTAGGGTGCCCTCGTGGGTTACCTCGCCGGTGGACAGCGTGAACAGGGTGAGCAGGCCAGCAAGGATCACGCCCCCGGCAATCGTACCGAGGATATGATGGGCCCGAAGTCGGGTATGGACCCGAAGATTCAGGTTGGAGGAAAAGCGTGCAGACATAAGGCACCAAAGGTCTTAGGGGAAGAAATCAGGCTTTGGGAGGAAAGTAGGAGGGGGAATTCATTTTTTATATTGGAATGTATGCCATTTGTTACGCATGATAGGAATTGTATAAAATGGAATAAAAAACCTGCCCCCAGGCAGGATAGGGGGGGAGGAAAAACTGGGCTGCCTCGTAAGGGCCTGATAGTGTTGCACATGAGGGCCAGGTGGGTATTGACTTTTCCCAAATAATCTCTAACTTATGTGAAGGATTTACGGAGAAATCCCCTCCTCTCGCTTCTTTTCGATCCATCTACTACTTGCTTGCTATGTCCTTTTCTGGCCATCGGAACCCCCTGATTGCATATCTCAATGGCTCTGCCAGCACCGAAGAACGGCGGCAGGTGGAGCATTGGGTACGCCTGAGTCCAGCCAACCGTCAATTGCTGCACAAGCTGCGGTTGGCCCCGCATCCGGAGGAGGTTATAGACCAGGAGGGCTTTCAATTGTCGACCTTTCGGCGGTTGACGGAAGAGCCGGAGCCGGCCGAGAGCGAACCCGAAGAGCCCCACGACTTCGTGGCGGCTGCCTTCACCACCGGTTGGTGGATGTTGGGCGCCAAGGTAGCCGCCTTGCTCATGTTGCTCCTACCCGTCTACATCCTGTTTCAGAGTCAGCTAAACGCGCTGTTTGACCAGCCGGCATCGGTATGGGTCGAGACACATACCCCCGCGGGCGAGACCCAACTACTGCAGTGGGCCGATGGCAGCCGGGCTCTCCTCTACGACAACAGCTCTCTGCGCCACCGGGAGGGGCAAGCCGAAGAGCTGTTTCTGGAAGGCATGGCTTCCTTTGAAATTCATCATGAAGGGTTGCCCATTCGCATCCACATCGGGCAAGCCGAGGTTTTGGTTGAGGACGCAGCCTTTGAGATTCGGCAGCAAACAGGGGAAATCGAACTGGTGGTGGAAAGCGGTTCGCTGTCCGTTGTGCGGAATCAGGGGGATCAGCCAGTGGCCATTCGCTCTCCCCAGCGCCTGACCCTGGCGCTGCAAGATTGACCCGTTTCTATCCGACCAACCCACAGGACGTTTTGGGGCACCTTTGTCACAGCGGCGAGATTGGTCAATCTCCCGCATTGGTGTAACTTGCCGCCCAAGCCGGTGCCTCTTATGGGTCGATATGTCCTGGTTCTATTGAGTTTTGTATTTGCTGCGGCCTTGCCGGCGCAGCCTGCCGCCCCCGCCGACAGTGCGGTGGAGCGGGTGCGCATTCGCAACGCGACCTTCCTGACCTTCCAGCGCCGGGAAGGGGAAGAAGATGTGCAGAAGCTGATTGGCAAGGTGCACCTGGAGCATGATTCTACGCAGTTTTTTTGCGACAGCGCCTACGTCTTCGAGCAAAGCAACCGATTCGAGGCCTTTTCCCGGGTACGGGTGGAGATGCCCGATAGCGTCTTTCTGTACTGTGACCGCCTGTCCTATGATGGCGATACACGCATCGCCGAGGTCTACGACCGCATCACCCTCACCGATCAACAATCGATCCTCACGACCGACCGGCTTACCTATATGCGTGACGAAGACTACGGCTTCTTTCGCGATGGCGGCAAGCTCGTAGACGACGAAAGCGTGCTTACCAGCGTCTACGGGTATTACTACCCCAATGAGGACATGGCCTACTTCAAGGAGCGGGTCAAGCTGGTGCACCCGGACTACACCCTCACCACCGATACCCTCGGCTACAACACCGAGACCAAGGTGGCGACCTTCCTGGACTCGACCCTGATCGTGAGCGAAGACGGGGAAATCGAAACCTCCAACGGAAGCTACGATACCGAAAACAGCCGCGTGGAGCTCTTTGGCCGTTCCCTGGTCAAGGACTCGGCCTATACGCTGGTGGCCGACACCCTCTTTTACACCGACCGTACCAAGCTCGGGACCGCCCGCGGCAACATCCTCATCCGGCAGGAGGACTCGACGCTGGAGATCCGGGGGCAGTATGGCACCTTCAATCGCGAGACGGATGAAAGCCTCGTCACCGACGAGGCGGTGGGCATTCAGATGTTTGAGGATGATACCCTCTACATCTTTGCGGATACGCTGCTGTTTTTGGAAGAAACCCGCCTGGTTTGGCCAAAGGTAGACACCTTGGGCGCTGCCCCAGGCGACACCCTGATGGCGGACTCTTCACAAGCCCTGGCCGATAGCCTCGGGCCACCCCTCCCCCCTGCGCTGGATACCCTGGCCCCGGCGCCGCTGCTCCTCACTCCCGACAGCCTGGCGGGACCGCCTCCCCCGCCGGAGTTGATCCCCGACTCGGTGACGGTGCGGCAGTTTAAGGCTTTTCATCAGGTGCGCTTTTTCATGAACGACATGCAGGGGCGAGCCGACTCCATGCTGTACATGTTTGACGATTCGCTCATCTATCTGTATCAAGACCCGGTGCTTTGGTCAGATGAAAACCAGCTCAGCGGCGACACCATCATCGTCTGGCTCAAGAATCGCAAGGCTGATTCGCTCTGGGTGGGACGCAACAGCTTTGTGGTGTCCCGGGAGGACACCGTGGGGTATAATCAGTTGAAAGGCAATACCTTGCGGGCCAAGTTTCGCAACAACGAACTGGTGCGGCTGGAAATGATCGGCAATGCCGAGAGCATCTACTTTGTCCGGGATGACAAGGATACTGTGCAGGTAACCTATCAAGGCATGAACCAGGCCCTGGCCCAGCGCATGACCATTTACCTGGCGGATAATGAAGTCCAGAAGATTGTCTTTCGGTCCAAGCCGGAGGGCACCTTTCACCCCTTCTTTGAGATCTACAACCAGCCCAATCGGCTGGACGGCATGCAGTGGCGGATCACCGAGCGGCCGGAGCGGCCGCAGGTGTTTCCCGTGCCGGAGCCGGCAGGGCTGCCGCCCGACGAGCCGGAGGAGGAAGATGCCGACGAAACGATACAGATCATGCTGCCCACCGAAGGGGGGCAGTAGGCGGCTTATTCCACGATTTGAAAGCGGCGCTTGACCGTGTCCCGCGGAAAGCCCACGAAGTGCCACCACTCGCTCAGAATGCCGTGAAAGCCAGCGGCTTTCATGCTAAGGCGCAGGATGTGCCGGTGCTGTACCTGGGCCGCGGTGAGCTCACCTGACCGCAGAAAATCCGTTTCATAGCGGGGCTGCGCCAGCGGCCCGAAGAAGTCAAAGGGGGTACCCATATCGACCAGGCCGGTATCGAGTTGCCAGAGACCGAGATCTACCGCAGCCCCGTAGTTGTGCATGGAGCCGGTCCCTCCCGGCGGGGCGACGTAGTCCTGCTGATCGGTGCCTTTGACGATGTCCCACATCTGGTATTGGACCGAGCGCGGGCGCACACAGTCAAAGACAATCAGGCGCAGGTCGGGGTGCTCGGCCTCCAGGTAGGCCTGTGCCTGGGCAAGGCGCTCGGCCACCGCCGGCTGTAAATAGCAGCGATCAAAGTCCCCGTATACATCTTCCTTCAGGAAGTTGTTTGGAGTCGAGTAGCGCATATCGAGCCGTATGCTCGTATCAAGCTGGTGGATGTCGACCAGGCCCTGAGCGATAAGCTGCCGTTCCAGATCGGAGGTATCCCGCCCCGCCGGGGGCGGCGGGGAGGGGGCTGGCTGTGCGATGCTGTCGGCAGGGGTTGCCGCTGTGGCTGACTGTTCGGTTGGGTCAGAGCCACAGGCAAGAAGGAGGCCGGCGGTGATCAGAAAGGAGAGGAACGAACCTTTCATAGGGGAGGTCGATCAGATACCTCCCAAAGATAGGGATTCTAGAGAGATAGGGAAGTAGCCCCGCTCGCCGGTTGTACCCCGGGCCTCCAAGCCGGGCCCTGCACGTCGGGCAATGCCCAAACTTCATGTGGACCTACAAAGGTGGTTGTAGCCCAGGCCTGTCTAGTTGTTCCCGCTCTTGAGCCGGATGACCTCTTGCTGGATTTCCATCACAATAGAAGACAACTTTTCCAGCGACATGTCAGGCTGTGGAAACTCCTCGGATAGATACATCCGGGCTTTCCAGATTTCGCGCACATCGGTCAGTTCAATGAAGTAGTCCTCATAAGCGGGATTATCCGACTTGAGGCGCAGCATGGCTTCGCCATCGCGACCCTGGTGCCGGAAGACTCGCTTGTACACGACCCCTTCCGACTCGGAAAGCACGATATAGGTTTGCCCCTCCTTGATGTCGCGCCAGTCTTCGAGGTACTGTCCGATGATGATGGTGCCAGACTTCAGGGGAAGCATGGAGTCGCCCTTGATTTGAAAGGCCCGGAAGGTGCCTCCCCGCAGCATAGGCAGCTGGAATTTGGGCAGGTCCTCAAGGTATTCTTTGTCGGCAAAGCCATTCAGATAGCCAGCGGAGGCTTTCTGGGGCACGTATTCGATGTTTTCATGGCCGTCCTGATCCACAGTGATGGACAGCACCCGCAGGCTTTTCCCCTCAATGTCGGGGCCTCTGCTGGCTTGTCGCTCGCGGAGCTGTTCTTCGGAATAGCCACTCAGATCCTCCTTGACGAGCAGGTCAATCGAGACCTGGAAGAAATTCGAAATTCCTTCGATGGTTTCGTACTTGGGGGTGGCGCGGCATTCTTCGTAGGCTCCGATAGAGGAGCGCCGGATGTTGAGCTCATCGGCGAGCTGTTGCTGGGTCAGCCCCTTTAGTTTGCGCAGATGCTTCAGATTTCGTCCGATGACGAGGCGATCTCTTTCACTCATGACGACACATTTTTTCCCACCAATTTTCTTAGTAGGTCCGGAAAGCATTAGCAAACTATAAAAAAATTAGTATAAAAACTAAATATGTGGGGGAATCGGGATTTTTTTCTTCACCGGAGCAAGGGGGGCGCTTTTACATGGTCCCGCCTCAGGCTGCCGGAAGGTCACACCAAGCCGGCTGCCGGATAGCCGGCAGGGCGTTAGGGTGCTGTAAAACAGGGTGTTAGGTGTTAATAAGTCCCTTCGTCCTCATCCATCTGGGCGAGCCGGATTTCGGAGAGGGCGAGATTCAGGCTGGAAGCCATCTCCCGGGCTACTTTGCGGTCCTTGCGTTTAATTGAGAGCTTGGCCTCGCCACTTTCGGCATTGGGGATCTCGGCGAGGTCGCCGAGGCGGTAGGCGCGGAGGATCATCCGCGCGACAAACCAGTTTTGCTTGTATTCCACTGATGCCAGGGCCTTCAGAGGCAGGCGGATTTCCTTAGGGCGCCCCTTGAGTAAGCCGCCGAGGACGTTGTCGGCCACCTGAAATTCCAGGGTGAGGAATTGGCGGTCGCGGGAGAGAATGCCATTCACCTTGGCAAATCCTCCGTAGAGGTTGTCGATGAAGAAGGGGAGGCGGATGGGCGCAAACATAGGTTAGCGGTTGAAGGTGTGCGCCAAGTTAGCAAAAATTCCCTTGGGGACGGTGGCGCTTTCCGGACAGGCCTGCTTGGTCCTGAGAGCCGAGATATTGGGAGGAGAGAGGGCCCCTCATATGCCTTGATCCGGGTAATCCCGTTCATCCCGTCTGTTTGTTGACGGGATTTACAGGATTAAAAAGATGGGGATCGCGCCTTGGAATACTGGATGGACGAGGAAAAATGGAGGATGGTACGCTCTGGATGGCATAATTCTGTTCAGATGAGAACCGAGAGCCGAGATATTGAGAGGAGAGAGGGCCCCTCATACGCCTTGATCCGCTGTTATCTGGGAATCTTGTCTCAACAAAACACAGTCAGGCCACCTTGCGGGTGAGAATCCCCCGCACCTTGCCCAGGAGGTCGCTCATCCGGACCGGCTTGGGGATGTAGGCCGTCACCCCTGCGGCCAGCGCCTTGCGCTGGGCCTCCTGCCCGGTATGACAGGTTACCATCACAAAGGGAATCCCCGCCAGGTCGACCTTGCCCTTGATCATGTGGCACAGCTCCAGCCCGTCCATATCGGGCATCATCCAGTCACAGAGGATCATGTCAGGCCGCTCCGTGAGGATGTACTCCAGGGCCGGCCGGGCCCGGTCAAAGACTGAAACACTGAAGCCGGCCTGCATAAAGTTGTACTTGTACAGATCAAGCAGGTCTTCCTCGTCATCAATGATGACCAAATGGGCGGATACCGGGTTCATAGTAGGCAGTTTGACTGCACAAACATCTGAAAATCAGATAGCCAAATCATCATGTAGAGGTTAAGGAATCGTGAACCCTATTCCGGCAGGAACTTATATCCCACGCCCTTGATGGTCACGATGTAGTGGGGGCCGATTTTTTCGCGCAGCTTGCGCACATGCACGTCCACCGTGCGGTCGGTCACGTGCAGGTTGTCCCAGATCCGGACCAGGAGGTCCTCCCGGCTATAGACCTTGCCCGGCCGCGAGGCCAGAAAGTAAAACAGCTCAAACTCCTTGCGCGGCAGGGAGATCCGCTCCTCGCCCTTGCGGACCACATACTCATCCCGCATGATTTCCAGATCGTGAATCACCACGCTGTTGGCGTCCCGGGCCGGCTGTATCTGCTGCCGGCGCAGCATCGCCCGGATCCGGCTCTTAAGTACCCGCGGCTTGATCGGCTTGGTGATGTAGTCATCGGCGCCAGCTTCCAAACCGGCCACCTCCGAGTATTCCTC
>RFHL01000556.1 GCA_003696875.1 Bacteroidota bacterium
AGAAACCCGGCGCGCCCTGGCGCGCGAGCGGGAACTCAACGAGCTCAAATCCCACTTCGTCTCGGTGGCTTCGCATCAGTTCCGTACCCCCCTGACCGTCATCCAGTCCAATATGCAGTTGCTGCGCAGCCAGATTCGGAAAAAGCAGGGCCCGGCTTATGACAAGCTGTTGGATCGGGTAGAAAAGGAAACCCGCCGCCTGACGACCCTGATGAACGATGTGCTGATCATGGGTCGTTTGGATGCCAACCGGCTGAAACCCCATCGCGAGACCGTCGATGCCGTCGCGGTGGTACAGAGCCTCGTACAGGAGCAATTTGCCGGGGAGACAGATGGGCGTCAGGCCCTGCTACAGGTGGAGGGCGTGCCGCGCTCCCTGGAGGTGGACCCCAAACTATTTGAGCATACCCTTAGCAACCTGCTTTCCAATGCCTTTAAGTACTCCCCCGGAGCCCAGGCTCCGGTTGTCACGCTGATATTTCATCCGCATAAACTGGAAGTGCAGGTCCGCGACTTCGGGATTGGCATTCCCGAGGAAGATCAGGCGCACCTGTTTCAGTCTTTTTTCCGGGCACGCAATACCCGGGCCTTTCAGGGGACCGGCCTGGGGCTCGCCATCGCCCTGGAGTTTACCAAACTCAACGACGGTTCCCTGTTTTTTGTCAGTAAGGAAGGGGAAGGGGCTACCTTTTTTCTCGAATTGCCCTTGCCCTCCCCAAAGGAAGTCCCTCCATTCGTGCCCAACCCGCAAGACGAATCGGTCCAAAAGGTATCCGCTCAACAGGAAAGAGGGGAATAATTCCGGCCTTTTTTCGGCGGGGAGGACCGCTATTAGCCTTTCCTTTCGTATTTGGATCTACTTCTTGAACTGCCGCCCAGGTTTCCATTTAAAATGCACATCGACATGCCAAGAATTCTCATCATCGAAGACGAACCCTCTATCCGGGAAACCCTGTGTGACCTGCTTGAGCTGGAAGGCTTTGAGGTCGTGGTCGCCGTTGATGGCAAAGACGGGGTGGTCAAGGCGATAGACCATGACCCCGACCTGATCGTGTGTGACATCATGATGCCCGAAATGGACGGTTTTGAAGTGGTGAGGACCATCCGCAAGGCCCGGGCGGGCAGCCTGATGCCCATTATCTTCCTTTCGGCCCGGACCAGCCATGCCGATATCCGGCAGGGGATGAATCTGGGGGCCGACGACTTTCTGACCAAGCCTTTTGAAAACGATGAACTGATCGCGACCATTGAAGCCCGGCTGGAAAAGGTGGCAGGGCATCGCCAGAATCTCGACGCCCTTAGTGGCTCCCTGCGGGCCAAGGACGAAATCATCCGCGAATACAGCTTTATTAACTCCCATCATATCCGACAGCCACTGGCCAATGTGATTGGTCTGGTACAGCTCCTCGCCGATGAGCCGGAATTTGCTGGTAATGAGCTGATGAACAACCTGATATCGGAGACAGAAACCCTTGATCGCCGCATACGGGAGCTCAACGATCTGCTGAGCGCCCGCCGCCGGCAGGAGAATGGCGTGGGGGAGGGAAAAGAAATGGGACCCGGGTAGGTCCATCGGGAACTGGCCGCAGGAATTGCCCCTGCGGGTACTTGGCCCTGCTCAATAAATCTGTATATTTGGTGAGGCCAAAAAGGATTTTGACTTGGTAGGGGGACATGCGATCCTGCCAGGAAGGCAGGCTGAGGAAGGATACAGGATGGCTACACATGATATACATAACGCCGCTGCACCTTGGGATGCGGAACGGGTGAGCAAGTTGTACCGGTCCATGTACAACCGCTTGCTCCGCTATGGACTGCTCACGGGGGCAAGCCAGCCCTTGGTTGAGGACTGTATTCAAGAACTGTTTATCTGGGCCTTTCGGCATCTCGACCAGCTTGGGACCATATCCAGCCCGGAGCGCTACCTCTTTCAATCCTTGAAGCGCAACTTACAGCAGGCGGCCCGCCGGCAGCAGCGTAAGCGGCAGTCCTTCCTCCGCTACCTGGAGCGGGAAGCGCCACCCCAGGCGGTCCCCTCGGCCGAGCATCACCTGATGGACCTGCAACAACTGGCGGGGCAGCGCGCGTACCTGCAAGCCGAGCTTGATAAGCTGCCCCCTCATCTCCAGGAGGTTATCTTTCTCCGGTACTACGAGGGGATGTCATTCGTAGAGGTGGCAGAGGTGATGGGTGTCACCCATCAGGTAGCGCGCAACTATGCCACACGGGCTCTTGGCCGCTTGCGTGCCCAAATGGCACACCTCGGAGAGACGGCTATCCTGCTGCTCATGCTCTTGTTCCATGGCGGCTGAGAAAGGCGTCTTGCCTTTCGACAGGAGCCGTGTAGGTCCCCTCCCAAGCTATTTTTGGGGGGGGACAACATTTTTTTACTTTTTTGGGGTAGCCGAGGGTTACACTTGTGGCAAGGTGTTTATCTGGTAATAAATGATGCCCCATGGAGCTGCCAACAAGCATGTCCCGGGTATCATTTCTTCACCAGCCAAAGCCTCTACTGAAAATAACCTTTCTATGTCTGATGCATTTCGCGACACGGGGATCGAAGGCTACCTAAGCGACCCGGATTTCCGGGCTTGGGTTTTGGAGCCGACCCCGGCTATGGAGGCCCAGTGGAAGGCTTACCAGGCGGCTCATCCCGAGACCGCCGGTATCGTAGCGGAGGCGCGGCAGGTGCTTTTGGAGGTTCGATCCCATTACAATAAGGTAGGCCTGAATGAGGCCGAGATCGAGGCTCGCCTGGCCCAGGTGCGTGCGGCTGCTATGGCCCCCCGGCTCCAATGGCGGCCGAGGGTGTGGGCGACGGCCGCCGTTCTGTTATTGCTCGCCTTGTCGGCGGCCGGGTTATGGCGTTGGCTGGGGGCTCAGCGCCCCGCTGAGCTATCCTTTGCCACGGGCTATGGCGAGACCCGTGAAGTGAGCCTACCTGATGGTTCTAAGGTTCAGCTCAATGCCAATAGCCGTTTGCGGTTTGCTGCCGACTGGGAGGGGGTGCAGGACCGGGCTATCTGGTTGGAGGGAGAAGGGTATTTTCAGATCGAAAAACAGCCTGGACCCGACACCCGGGTGCGGGTGCATACCCCAAGCCTGACCGTGGAGGTGGTCGGCACGGCCTTCAACGTGCGCGCACAGGTTGAGCATACCCGGGTATTTTTGACCGAAGGCAAGGTAACCCTGCGGGATGAAGCGGGCACGCCTGCCGTAGAAATGGCCCCAGGGGACCTGGTCGTCTATGAAGAGACCCATCCGGAGCCCTGGCACCGGGGGCGCGCCTCCCCGGAGGAGGAGACCTCCTGGACCCAAGGAATCATTTTCTTTCGTGAGCGCCCGCTGGCCGAAGTACTAGACCGTCTCGGTGCCCTATATGGGGTCGCCTTCGAGGTGCCCGACTCGCTGCTGAGCCGACCGGTGACGACTGGCCTTCCGATAGAAGATCTGTCCCTAGCCCAGACCGCCCTGGAAAAAGCCCTGGGCGTGCGCATCCTGCTCGCCCCCCTGCCGGAACCATGACCGGCTACCTGTAGCTGACCTGAAACGCCACCCCCTGCGCCCTTGGGCGTACTCCGTCAGAACTTAGGCTCTGGACGGGATGGTAGGTGTGTTCTCATGTTGCGGTGAGTAGCCTGCGTAGAGAGGGTGGCACGGGCCTCTGTCCCGCTCTGCTTGATGCCTGATACCAACTCCTAATTTTAATTTTTTCGCCATTATGAGAAGATGGACTTACTACCTACTATGGGCCATACTCCTGGGGGGGCTGATACCGCCCCGCGCCCTCGCCCGCGGTGTGCACCCGCACCCCCTATCGGTGGGGCAGGAGCGCCCGCTAGCCACTATCCTGGCCGAGATGGAGCAAAAGTATGGGGTGATTTTCACCTACGACGCCCGGCTGATCGGGCAATACCACCTCCACTTTGAGTTTCGCGAACGGGAGACCTTTGACCAAGCGGTCAATCGCTTGCTAGCCCATGTGGGGCTCACCTACGAGCACCTGGGTTCCCGGTACTATGTCATTTACGAGTCCAGTCGCCGGGGCCAGATCGCCGTGCGCCGCATTCGCCGCAAAACCTTACAACTCCAGCGGCTGGAGGAGGCCAGTGGGC
>RFHL01000557.1 GCA_003696875.1 Bacteroidota bacterium
ATATTACGTCGCTGGAAAGTGCAGAAGGCACTTCTATGTTCCCCACCGAAATAACCCTCCCACAGATGATGGGGGAATTCCGGATTCGGTTTACGGCACTGCAGTATGGACAGCCAAAAGAAATCCTTTATGCCTACAAGCTAGGGGATGGCAAATGGAAAGTCTCTTCCTCTCCGGAAGCACAATTTGCGTCTCTCTCGGCAGGTACCCATCGCTTTCTGGTCAAGGCCCGGACACCGGATGGCGATTGGACCTCTCCCAGCGCCATGAAAATTCGCATCGTTCCGCCCTTTTTTCGCAGTCCCCTCTTTTTCCTGCTGGTCTCCCTCCTGAGTGCCGGCGTAGTGGGGTTTGTGGCCTACCTCCGCCTAAGGGAAGTGCGCCAGAAGGAAGCCGAAAAGCGGCATTATCTCCAGCGCATCAACCAACTGGAGCAGCAAGCGCTCAATGCCATGATGAACCCCCACTTCATCTTCAATGCCCTCAACTCCATTCAGCACTTTCTCCATACGCAGGACCCTGAGGCGGCCAATACCTATCTGGTCCATTTTGCCCGCCTGATCCGGCTGACGATGGATGCGGTACAACGCAATCAAGCCAGTCTGAGCAAAGAGCTAGAGCGGTTGCAGCTGTACCTGGCCCTGGAAAAATTGCGATTTGGAGAGCAACTGACCTATCGAATGGAGGTTGACCCTGAGGTAGATCTGGAAGAAATATCCCTTCCCTCGATGCTCGTTCAGCCATTTGTAGAAAATGCTATCTGGCACGGGATCCTCCCCACCGGGCGGGCGGGAGAGGTCCGGATTCGTATCCGCGAAGAGGAGTCAGGTTGGGTACGGATAGAGATCATCGACACCGGGATGGGCATCGGTCAGGTGCCCCAAACCCCCAGCACGGAAAGCTCGGGGCATATCTCCCGGGGCATCACCCTCGCGCGCGATCGGCTGCGGTACTTTCACCCTGCGGCGACGCTGGATATTCGCACCTGGCAAACCGCCACGGGCGAGGTCGGTGGCACCATCGTCACCCTCAGGCTCCCTGACTAGCCCCCTCTTGCCCAAACATCGACACCGGCTTAGGGTTTGAAGGCTGAGTAAATAATCAGATATTGCTTTATTCTGTCCTTCCTGACCGCCGACATATGAAGCCCTCTGCTGTACCTCAATCCACGCTGACAGATTTTCCCGCGCTGTTCCAGCAACACCGAGCCCATGCCCCTCAAGTGGCGCAGCGTGACGCCAAGGCCCGGGCCACCGTGATTAAGCGGATGATCGACTACGCCCGCGCACATGAAAGCGAGCTACAACAAGCCATGATGGCCGACTTTCGCAAAGCACCGGCCGAGGTCCTCCTCACTGAGCTCCTGCCTTTTGTGCAGGAGGCCAACTTTGTCCGGCGCCAACTGCCTCGCTGGATCAAACCGCAGCGGGTCCCAACCCCACTTCCCCTCGCTGGTACCTCCAGCTACATTCGCCGCGAACCCAAGGGCACCGTTCTGATCATTTCGCCCTGGAACTACCCCTTCTTGCTGACCATGTCTCCGCTCGTTTCCGCGATTGCCGCTGGTAACACAGTCATTATCAAGCCTTCGGAGATGACGCCCCATACCTCAGCCTTCATGCGGAAGATGGTGGAAGCCCTCTTTCCGGTAGAGGAGGTGGCTGTATGTGAGGGGGACGCCACGGTCGCCCAGGCCCTCCTTGACCTGCCCTTCAACCATGTCTTTTTCACCGGCAGTCCGCGGGTCGGCAAGATTGTCATGAGGGCAGCCGCCCAACACCTGACTCCGGTTACCCTTGAGTTGGGAGGCAAATCACCCGCCATCATTGACGCATCCGCTGATCTCACCCAGGCCGCCCAGAAAATCGCCTGGGGCAAAAGTGTCAACATGGGCCAGACCTGTATCTCGCCCGACTATGTCCTCGTCCCCGAAGCCCAGGCAGAAACTTTTGTGCAGGCCTATGCCCAAGCCCTGCAAAGCATGTATGGCCCTGAGCCTGCTGAGTCACCCGACTACTGCCGTTTGATCAATGATCGAAACTTTGCCCGCGTGCACGGACTTTTGGAGGATGCCCTCGCCCAAGGGGCTACGGCCCGCATCGGAGGCGAGGCAGACCCTACCCAGCGCTATATCGCCCCGACCCTGCTCACTGGGGTGAACAAAGAAATGGCGATCATGCAGGAGGAGATCTTTGGGCCGATCCTGCCCGTCCTCACCTATCGGGATCCCGCAGAAGTATTACAGACCATGGCCGGCCTCCCCCGGCCGCTGGCCATGTATGTCTTTGCTCGTGATACCTCCCGCATCGAATATTACCTGAATCAAAGCATCTCAGGCGACGTTCTCATCAACGATTGCCTGCTCCACTTTGCTCATTCCCACCTCCCTTTCGGGGGGATCAACAATAGTGGTATCGGCAAATCGCACGGCTATGCCGGCTTCAAAGAGTTTTCGCACGAGCGGAGCGTCATGGTCCAAAAACTTGGCCTGACCAAGGTCCTGTATCCCCCCTACCGGGAAAGTCTCATGCAGTGGGTGCGTCGCTTTATGCCC
>RFHL01000558.1 GCA_003696875.1 Bacteroidota bacterium
AAATAGGCCTATACGGCAAATTAGAGCACTTTTTAGCGATAGGGCATTTTCAGCTTAACCGCTTTTTTCCTACTTTTACTCGACCCATTACTCGCCCCCCCCATGACTTTTACCTATGGCCACAACCTCTTTTGTGATACGAACCAACAAGGCGAATAAGGAAGGGAAGGTTCCCATCTATGCCCAGTATTGCCACGAAGCCAAGACGGCGCTCTTCTCCACCGGCCAGCGGATCTACCCCGACCAGTGGAACAGCAAAGACGGAAAGCCCCGCCGCTCCCGGAAGTACCCGGAACTGGAACAGGTGCAGAAGATCATGTTGAAAAAGAGAGCCGAGATTGAGCAATACATCATGAAGGCCAACCTGGAAGGCGTGGAACCTACCGTGGCCTATATCCGGGAATTGGTCAGAGGCCCCTCCCCTACCGAGAAACCGGACCAAGAGCCGGGCGAGGTGCCGGTCAAGCAGAAGAGCATAGGGTTCTTCGACCTCATCGATACCTTCGTGGAAAACAACCAGCATCAGCGGACAAGAGGCACCCGCATCGTCTACCGGTCTACCCGGAAGCATCTGCTGGCCTTCCAAAAGAAGAAGCGCCGGAAGCTCACCTTCGAAGGCATGAACCGGGAATTCTACGATGCCTTCTGCGGCTTCCTGTTTCAGGACATGGATATGTCCCTCAATACTGTGGGCAAATACATCAAGACCCTCAAGACCTTTCTCCATTATGCCGTGGCCTGCGGCATCGAGGTCAACCCCGCCTTCCGCAAATTCAAGGTCCTGAAAGAGGAACCCGAGATGATCTACCTCACCCAGGCCGAGCTGGACCAGCTCAGCGCGCTGGACCTTAGCAAAACCCGGCTCAAGCACTGCCGGGATGTCTTCCTTTTCGCCTGCTACACGGGCCTGCGCTTCTCGGACCTCGCCCAGCTCAAGCCCGAGCACGTCCTCGACAACCATATACAGTTCCAAACCCAGAAGACCCGGGACAGGCTGCGCATCCCGCTGCTCCCCCAGGCCAAGGCCATCCTCGAACGCTACAAAGGCCAATACCTCAACGCCCTGCCCGTCGTCTCCAACCAGAAGATGAACGACTACGTGAAGGAGCTCGCCCAGCTCGCCGGGATCGACACCATCGTCGAAACCACCCGTACCGTCGGCAATACCCAGTATACCCGGACCTTCCCCAAGCATGTACTCATCTCCACCCATACCGCCCGCCGGACTTTTATCACCCTCTCGCTAGAGAAGGGCATGCGCCCCGAGGTCGTCATGCAGATCACCGGCCACAAAAACTACAAAACCCTGATGCGCTATGTGCGCATCGTGGATAAGGTCAAGGAGGAAGAACTGATGAAGGCTTGGGGGGAGTGAGGGGGGATTGGGTTCCATTTCATTTGGCTTTTTGCTGTCACTCAAGAGCTCAGAGAGATAGGCGTCTCACTATCAACTAATTAAGGATTAGCTTTGGGGGGACTGGACAAACCCCTATAATCAAATATGATCTGTAGCCTTGGCCCTACTG
>RFHL01000559.1 GCA_003696875.1 Bacteroidota bacterium
CCGGTAAGCCGCTTAATCCGCTGCAGCAGGGCTTGCTTGCGTCCCGCAAAGGCCAGGGTCAGCCCGGGGGCTTGCAAACTGTGGGCCTGCACGTCGGCCAGGGCGGTTACATAGGTGCGCAGATCCCCACAGAGAGACACCGCCATGTCGTCGCAGCAGTGCTCACGGCTCTCGCGAATGGTCTGGCCCAACCACCAGATGGCGGGGTGAAAAAAGAAGATCGTTTCAGCCAGGCTCACCAGCAGGTTCACCAGGAAATCGTAGCGCTGGATGTGCGCCAGCTCATGGGCCAGAATGGCCTCTACCTGTGCGGGGGTAAGCCCTGCCACGATACCCGCCGGCAGCAGGATCACCGGTTTGAAGTGCCCCAGGGTCAAGGGGCTACGTACCCGCTCCGATTCCAGGAGCTGTACCGGGCGCTGGATTCCCAGGTCCAGCATCAACTGCTGCAGGCGATGGTGCCAGACCGTGGCGAGGGGGCGCACCTTCTGGGTGCGCAGGCGGTGTACATAGTACAGACTCCCCAGCCAGCGGAGCCCCAGGGCGAGGACGCCCAGTCCCCAGATCAGGCTCAGCCAGGGCAGGATCGCCTGGGCCAGCTGCTGCCAGGAGGTTTCCGGAGCGGGTGCCCACAGAGGGGCTGGTCCCAGCGTGATGATTTGTTCGGCCGCAACGGGACCGTTGCTCAGGGGGGCGGCCGCCCAGGCGGGCCAGTACCAGTAAAGGGTGACCCCTGACCAGATAAGCAGGCCTGCCAAAGCCAGCAAAGACAGGCGGTAGCGGGTACGGGCATCGTCTACGCCACCCAGGCGCAGGATGAGGGCCAGCGCAAGGCTGACCAGTGCCCCTTGCCAGAGGGCGTGCAGCAGGGTATAGCCCAGGGCCTGGGCCGGGCCCTGGGCCCAGGTTTGCCAAAGATGTTCCAGCATATCAGTGTGTTTGGGGAGGTGAGTCTTCAGAATCATGATCGGCAGCCAGGGAATCCAGGTACTGCCGGATTTCGTCCAGTTCGTCCTGAGAAGCCTGCTGGCTGCCCAGGGCTTGCATCACCAGTTGCAAGGCCGAGCCGCCAAAGGCGGTGTCGACCAGCCGGTCGACCAGCTGCTGGCGGGTTTCTTCTTCATCGACCAAGGCATGGTAAATGTGGGTCTTGCCCGACTTGGTGCGATCAAGGAGGCCCTTTTCGTGCATGATCTGCATGAGCTTGAGCGTCGTGGTGTAGCCGACCGGGCGGTCGGCCTCGACATTCAGGGCCTCATTTACGGTGCGCACCGTGCTGGGGCCCTGCGCCCACAAAATCCGCAAGATGATGAGCTCGCCGTCGGTGGGTTTTCTAAGGGGGGGCATAGCGGGGATTTATCTACGAATAATTTCGTAACACAAGTTTATACGAATGCGTTCGTAATTACAAATTTTTCTACGAATGGGTTCGTAAATAGATGCCTGCTTTCTTGAGGGCCGCTCACAAAAAGGCCCTCCCCGCCACGCCAGGAGCGAAGCGGGGAGGGACAGAGGGGTATTTTTCGCAATCTTTACTGGCCCGAGAGCTGCATGATTTCCTCGTAAGAGGGGGTATCGTTGTGGTGCCACTTCTTGACGATGACCCCTTCGGCCAGCAGGACATAGCCAGGATGGGAGCGGACCACGGTCTTGAGCACCGTTTCGTCCATGAAGCAGAAGGGATACTTCACCCCATAGGTAGTGCGGTAGGCCTGCAGGGCGTCGTCGCCGGAAGAGGTCGCCCCAATGACTTTGACGTGGCTGTTTTCGAGCTTTCCGGCCAGGTCGGCGCTCTTGCGGGCGGCCTCGGCAGGGGCTTCGCTTACGTCGTTGGTGATGATCAGCAGGGTATGGCCTTCAAAGAGGCCGGGTTCGCCCATCGGAAATTCTTCCGGAGAAAAGTCCGGATACCAGTCTTTACAGGGCGGGTAGCCCTCGGGACCGATCTCGGTGGTGCAGATATTGAGGTCCACGCCCACCTTGTAGGCGCGGTAATCGATGCGGGGCAGGTGCTCGTGGCAGTACCAGGAGTAGAAACCCGCCACCAGGAAAGAAAGCCCGGTCAGGATGCCGGCGATCCGATCAGAGGGGAAGGCCCGTACCGATTTGCGCACCAGAAAGAGCGGGATAAACATCGTCATGAGGATCAAATCCTTGACGAAGGATTCCCAGGGCTTGAGGGGCAGGGCATCGCCAAAGCAGCCACAGTCGGTGACTGCCCCCGTGAAGTGGGAGTAGCCGGTAAGCACCGTAAAAAAGACCATCATCAGCAGCGACAGCCAGGCTGTCAGGGGCATGCGCCAGCCAAGCAGGATGGCAAAGGCCAGTGCAATCTCAAACACACTGATAAACCAGGCCAGGCCACCGGCGGCCGGTATGAAGAGGTGGAAAAAGCCTTTCAGGGGGGGGAAGTGCTCGCCAAAAACGTAGAAGTATTCCTCCAGCTTATAGGCGAAGCCGAGATAGTCATTGGCCTTGACAAAGCCGGAATAGACAAAGAGGACCCCCACCATGAGGCGACTCACCAGGATCAGGATGGAACTGATGGGCAGGTGGTCGAGATTCAGGGTCTTGCGGCGGGTACCTTCTACCGCCAGGACGGCGGAGGTGATCACCCCAACCAAGGCAAAGACGAGGCCGGTCCATTGGTAACTACTCATAGGGCGGAACAGGGTTGATGTGTTTCGTGGTAGAAAATCGAGGCTAGGGTCAGGCGCTTTCGTCCAGCAGGATCAGGCAGAAAGCGGCATAGTTGAGCATGTCGATATAGTTGGCGGCCGCCCCTTCGGAGACGAGGGTTTTGCCGGCATTGTCCTCGATTTGCTTGAGGCGGTGGATCTTCATCAGGATCAGGTCCGTCATGGAGCTGATCCGCATCTTGCGCCAGGCTTCGCCGTAGTCATGGTTTTTTTTGGCCATCGTCGCGTAGGCCTGCCCGATGCGGGCATCGTAGGCGGCGGCGAGCTGCTCCAGGTCGTCGAGATCGGCGGTCTCCGTGCCCGCCTGCAGGTCGAGCAGCATCAGGGCGATGACGCAGTAGTTGATGATCCCGACAAACTCGGCGCGTTCATCCTCGCCCACGAGATTGACCCCCTTCTCCTGGAGCGAGCGGATGCGCTCGGCCTTAATAAGGATCTGATCGGTCACCGAGGGCATCCGGAGGATGCGCCAGGCGGTGCCGTAGTCGCGGGCTTTCTGGAGAAAAAGCGCGCGGCAGGCGGCCATCACCGCCTGGTATTGGGATTCGGTAGAGGAATGGGGGGACGTCACCGCAGGCTTGAAATCTGGATATTACCCCGCAAAGCTACCCATTTTGGAGGGGCCGGGGGAAAATTATTGCAAAAATCTTCCTTTTTTTGTTTCTCTCCTCCCTTTCGCATTCAACCATATCCTAATTGGCGGACGCATTTCACACCCTCAATTGTCGCGGGCGCTTGCTCACCCTGGACCGGCCCCGGCTCATGGGTATCCTGAACGTTACGCCGGACAGTTTTTCGGACGGAGGGCGCTACCAGGAAGTCTCCGCCGCCTTGCGGCGGGTGGAGGAGATGCTGGCCCAGGGCGCAGACCTCATTGATCTGGGAGGCTACTCTTCCCGACCAGGAGCCGAGGATATTGCTGTGGCGGAAGAGCTCCGTCGGCTCTCGGCGGTCACCCGCGCGATCCGGGATCGCTTTCCGGAGGCCCTGCTATCGATCGATACCTTCCGGCCCGCCGTGGCCCGGGAGATGCTGGATATGGGCGCCCACCTGATCAACGACATCACCGCCGGCCTGCCCCGCCCGCATCTGAGCGGGCAAGATCCGGACATGCTGGCCACCGTCGCCGCCTACGGCGACGTACCGTATATTATGATGCACATGCAGGGCGACCCGGCGACCATGCAGCAGGCGCCGGCCTACCCGGAGGGGGACGTGACCCAGGCGGTGTGGCTGTTTATGGTCGAGCGGATACAGGCCGCCCGGGCGGCCGGCATCAAGGATCTGGTCATCGATCCCGGCTTTGGCTTCGGAAAAAGCCTCGACCATAACTATGCCCTGTTTCAGGGCATCAGGCGGCTGACCCGCCTGAACCTTCCGGTATTAGTGGGCATTTCTCGCAAGTCCATGCTCTATCGCTTGCTGGACCGCAAGCCCGATGAGGTGCTGCCCGTGGCCTCGGCCCTGCACCTGTCGGCCTTGCAGCAGGGCGCGCGCCTGCTGCGCGTCCACGATGTCGCCGAGGCGACCGACGTTATCCGGGTATTTGAGATGCTACAGACCCATGGAACTCTTTAAGATCGGCTTTGTGACCGTCCGTCTGATCGACATCCTCGATGTGTCGATCGTGACCTTTCTGTTTTTCCGCATCTACGAGAGCCTGCGAGGCAGTCTCGCTATGCGGGTGACGAGCGTGGTGCTGGGCATCTTTTTGCTGTGGAAGCTGGTGGTGTTGCTGGAGTTTCGGTTGCTGGGCTCGATTCTGGACGAGTTTCTGGGGCTGGGGGCCATCGGGGTGATGATCATCTTCTCTCCGGAAATCCGCAAGTTTCTCTCTGCCATCAGCACCAACTCCTTGCTCAGCCGCCTCAAGCGGCAGGTGGCGGCCAGCACCGATACCAGCGACACCTACCGCGAGGTGGTCGAGGCGCTCAAGAGTCTGCGGGCGACCGGTAGCGGGGCCCTGATTGCCCTCACTGGGACCGATCCCCTGGAGGAGATCCAGGAGAGCGGGGACAGCATCGACGCCACCATTTCCGCCCGTCTCATTTATTCGATTTTCCAGAAAGAAAGCCCCCTGCACGATGGCGCCATGATCTTGCATCAGGGCCGCATCTCGGCCGTCCGCTGCATCCTGCCCATCAGCAAAGTCGGCAACCTCGATGCCGAGTTGGGACTGCGGCACCGCTCGGCCCTTGGCCTTTCCGAAGTGAGCGATGCCCTTGTGATCGTCGTATCGGAGGAGCGCCGGGAGCTCTCTCTGGCTAACCGGGGAAACCTTACCCGAAATGTGGATTACGGGGACATTGAAGAGGCCATTTCCCGTCATTTTCAGCCCCGCCTGTCTTGACCGGACCTACCTTGGGGAAGAGAAACCGATATATATTTGCGGCACCGGGCCGCGCCCTTCCGGACCTGGCGGCAGCCGCCAGCGGGCGGGCTTCCGTCATTTCTTTTGCTTTACGCTCCCGACCTGACCCTACCATATGAATGCTTTTGCCTACCCCAAGGGGCTGATTGCCGTCGAAGGCATCGAACTGCACGCCTATCACGGCGTGTATGCCCGGGAACGAAAAGAAGGAAACCATTACCGGGTGGATTTATACATGGAGCAGGATATCTCGGCGGCCGCCGAGAGCGATGACCTCTCCGATACCCTGGACTATTTTCAGGCCTATCAGGTTGTGGTCCGGATCATGCA
>RFHL01000050.1 GCA_003696875.1 Bacteroidota bacterium
GGCCGTGGCCCTGCTGCTGGCCGAAGCCTGATCCGGCCGCAGATTTGGAATTGTAGGCCTCGGAGGCGTATTTTAGAAGGAGTGCGGATAAGCCCGTCCTTTCAACCTTGGGCCCCTTTCGCCTTTCTTGTCTGAGGAAGCGGGATGCCCTCTCCCGGATCCCTCCCCAATGTAGGCCCCATGCCCGACGCCGCCCTCTTTACCCGAGAATTTGAATGCCCCTCCTGCGGGGCCCCGGTGCCCCTGGCCCGACCCGGCTCGCGGACGCTCGTCTGCGGCTACTGCGGCCAGACCAGCCACCTCAATGCCGACAGCCTGCAGGCCGTAGGCGAAAAGAACCTCCTGATCGACTATGGCTCGGTCTTCCAGACCGGGCAGCAGGGCAAGCTCGGGGACCGCGACTTTGCCGTCCTTGGCCGGATGCGGTTTGACTATGAAGATGGCTTCTGGGACGAATGGTACCTGCAGTTCCTCGACGACGGCTCCGAAGCCTGGGTGCAGGAAGATGATGGGAGCTTTGTCCTCTTTCAGGAACAGCCCCGGGTTGAGCAGCCCGTTGACTACGACCGCATAGAGGTGGGCCGCAAGGTCGATCTGGACGAAACCTGGACCCAGGTCTTTATCACCAGCAAGAGCCACGCCCGTGTCAACGGCGGGGAAGGCGAGTTGCCTTTCCGGATCGTGCCCGGTGAAGACGCCACCTTTGTCGAGGGCATCTGGTCCGGGAAAATTTTCAGCCTGGAACTGCTGGCCGAAGGGCAAATTCCCTTTCTGGGGACCCTTCTTAAGCTCGATCAGATTCAGCTTTCGCCCGCCTTTTCCTAATGTTTCCGACCCGTCTCCATGGATACTTCCATCAAAACGCAAACCCAGCTCGCCGCCGTCAAGCAGTTTAACTGTAGCGGCTGCGGCAACGCGCTGGAGGCCCTTAATCCCCGCGCCCAGGCCGTCGCCTGTCCCTACTGTGGGTCGGTCGTCGATGTCCGGTCCGAAACCCACGAGATCCTCACCGCTCTGGGCAAACCCGAGCGGCATCCGCCTTTTTCCTTCATCCGCCTGGGCCAGACTGCCGAGATTGAGGGGCGTCCCTATCAGGTGATTGCCCGCACCCGCTGGCGCATGACCTACAAGGAGTATTGGAGCGAAGAGGGGGAAACCGGCTATTCCGATGAGGTGTGGCTGTACGACGAATGGCTGCTCATCGATGAGCGGCGCACCTATTTCTATCTGGTCGAAGACCGGGAGGGCTTCTCCCGCTCGGAGGAGATTGTGCCCGAGACGCCCACCCTCCTGCCCAAGGACCTGCGCATGAGCTTCTATAAGGCCCAGCCGCGGCAGATTGTGCGGGAGTACGGCAAGGCTGAGGCCATCCATTTCGAAGGCGAATCCAACTACCAGATCAAGCTGGGCGACACCATCCGTTTCGCCTCCATGAAAGACCGGGGCATTGATTATCTGGTCGAATGGCGCCTCAACGATACCGAAGACGAAGTCAAGGAGGTGGAGTTTTTCCAGGAAACCCCCGTTTCTCGGCGTAAGGTCCTGGAGGCCTTTTCCGCCAATCCTGAGATCGAAAGCATCCGGCAAGAGGAAGCCAAGTGGCGCTATATCTACCGGGTGGCCCTCGCCACCTGCATTTTGCTGGGCCTCTTCCTGATGCGGGCCTGCACCGACGGGGGGGATCCCGTCTTTCAGCAGGATTTTGACCTCCGCACTATCACGGATACACAGGGGGCAATTTCCCAGCCTATCGAGATCACCCAGCCAGGCCTCTTCCGCCTGCGCATGGAGGCCACCCAGATCGGGCAAAATACCGAGATGTTTGTCTTTGGCTACATCCTCGACGCTCAGCAACAGGCCATCAACACCCTGCCCGGCGAGTTTTACTACTACACCGGCGTGGATGACGAAGGCCGCTGGACCGAAGCCGATCAGGAAAGCGTCCTCACCTTCCGGCTCAAGGAGCCGGGGACCTATTACGTCCAGCTCTTCCGGGATATCAGCTATACCCAGCCCGGCGTGGTCCGGATTGGGGTGTATAGCGGCGTCATGGTCACCCGTTATTTCATCATGGCCCTCGTCTTGTGCGGCCTCGTTCTCCTCGTCGCCTGGGCCAAGAAGGGCTAGGGATGAACTTTCCTGGTTCCTATCCTGTTGGGTTAGATACCCCTTGACCGAGCGCCCTTTGTGTTTGTCTGACCTCAGACCTCTCTCTTCTGACCTCTCAATCACTGCCATGAGCCTATTCACCCGCATCCTCATCATTCTTGCCTTTGGCGGTCTGGCCCTGGGGGCCTACGCAGCTTCGGTCACGGGCTTTGGCGTGGGCAATCTGGTCAACCGCAAGACCCGCGATCAGATCACTCAAAACTGCCCGGACTACTATCGCAGTCCCGGTGGGGACTGTCTGGGCCGCACTTTCCGGTCCTACTACCTGGTCCGGACCATGAGCGGGGGCGGTTTTGGCGGCGGCAAATGACGCGAAACCCGAGTCTTCGGCGGGCCTGCCTGGGCCTGCTCTTGCTCCTGCCTCTCATGTTGAGGGCGCAGCCGCCCGGTTATCAGGGGCGCTTGCAGGTATACAGCCTGCGGCTGGCCAGCTTTCCGGCCTGGGGCCGGACATCGCCCCCCGCTGCGCCCTTTCACCTCGACTTGCGGCCCGAGTTCCAGATGGAGCAAGTTCTGGGGCGGCAATACGCCTTTGTTAGTACTGCCTCTTTCTCGCGGACCCCCTTTCCCTATGATTTCGAAGGGCGGCGGGGACAGGTTCGTCTCTGGGGAGGCTCGGCCGGCCTGGGCCTGCGCAGCTATACCTTTCGCCGCCGGGGTAACCTCGCCCCCCTGGGGCTCTACCAGCAGATTGATTTGTACTATACCGTGTTGGGACTCACCGACCTCAACCGCCATCTTTTCCCCGACCATCGCCGCCGCCTGGGGCGGCGTCAGGATCTCGTCATGGCTCTCAGCGTCGGCACGCAGCGCGTTTGGCAGGACCGCTGGAGCCTGCAGGCGGGCTTTCAGACCGCCTGGGTCTGGGGGGGAGTTCCCATCACCGACAGCGAGGTGGAGGCTTACCTCTGGACCGAGACCACGGCGCGCCTGCGCGCCTATTGGGGCTTCAATGTGTTTGTGAGCATGGGCCTGCTGGGCCCCCGGCCCTGAGGCAAAGGGTCGCCCCGCTTAGGGCGCTTCCTGCCCCCATCGCCGCGTGATGGCCCGCATCACCGCTTCTCCCAGCCACACCAGCCCGGCCCCGAGCAGCACCTTGACCAGCAAGCCCGGCCAGATGCGGGCGAGGGTCGCCACGGTATCGCCCGTCCAGCCTGGCCAGCCAAAGCCGGCCAGCAAGATGAAGGCATGTCCCAGAGCCTGCCCGCTGAGCAGCCGCAGCAGGCGATGCCTCTCTCCGCGGGCCAGGCGGCCCGCTAGCCAGGCGCCTCCCACAAAGCCCCACAAAAAGCCGCCCGTCTCGCCCCAGAGATGGGCCCAGCCTGTCGCCCCCTCGGCAAAAACCGGCAGACCCAGGGCCCCGGCTACAAGATAGAGCAGGGCCACCAGGGCCCCCCGCCAGGAGCCCAGCAATTGGGCCTGCACCAGCAGGACCAGTGTCTGCAGCGTAATGGCCAGGGTACTGCCCGGCGGGGTCCACCCGATCGGGGCCAGCAGCGACACCAGGGCCAGCGCCAGCGCCACCTTCACCGGGCTGTCCCAGAATCGGTCTCTGCTAAAGGGGAAATGGTCGATCAGCATGGCCGGGAATGGAAAAGAGCCGACAAGCTACACAAGTTTTCAGAAACGACGGGTGCCGCGAGTGGAGGCAATATTGGCCATCCGGTGGCAAGGGGCAGGAAGGTGGCCTGCCTATTCCGGGACCAGAACCAGGGGCTGTGCGAGGAGTTCGGCTACGGTCTGGACCCACACGAGCAGAGTGGCATAGTGATCGGCCGGGAAGCGCCGCCGGCCGATGCGCCCTTCGGCCTGCCAGAGCACCAGGCCAGCCCCGGCTTCGCAGCGCAGCTCAAAACTGGCATCCTGACCTGGCAGGGTGATCCGCTTGGATTCGGGCAGCCTCACCACCCGAAAGCCCTCAGGGATAAAAAACGACACATTCGTCTCCCAACTGCGCAGGCTCTCCCAGTACAGGGGGCGGTAGCGTCGCCCCGACGGCAGCTCCGGCAGGGGCGGCGCCACCCACTGGCCCGGATACAAAATATATCCGCCTCCCTCCGAACTGGGAGATGGGCCTGTGAGGGTGGCCGACACCGCCAGCGGCTGCGAAAGGCTGTCTCCCCCCTGCCACCTCAGGTTACCCATTTCGAGCCTTGTTTCCAAGGGCGGATCGTCGCTCGCCCGCCGTGCCCGCCAGGCGGCGTAGCCTTCAAAACTCAGGTTCAGCTCGCCCCGCAGCAGGCTGTCCGGGTGCAGCCATTGCAGCTGCAGGCTGGCCCGGGTGAGGTCATAGGTCGGGTAGGGCATCCGGATCCAGCCCATGGTGTCCGGTCGCATCACCCAGCCCAGCTGATTGAGACTTGCCGGCGGGAGCAGCGTGGCCGGGAGCAGGGGCTCCGTCGCATCCACCAGCAGATAGTGTCCATCTGCCATCACCTGCACCACGATGTGGTCAAACTGGCTGCGTATCGCTACCTCCGTAATCGGCGGACCCTGGCCCACCGTCGGCACAAAGACCTTATGGGCCGACAGGCCCGCCTGGTAGAGCAGCTGCATCAGTAGCATGTTGATCTCCCCGCTATGCGCCCGGCGGGCATAGTAAATCTCCGAGGGGCTGCGTGCGATGGTCGCCGCATAGGTGCTGTCCCAGATCAGGTAGTCGCGCACATGCGCGTGCAGGCGGGCGACGATTTCGGTTTCTGTGGCGGCCCCGTAGATCAGCCGGTCCACCAGGGTCTGAAAGGCCGCCAACTTGTCGGCATCTTCATAGAGGCGGGAATCCTGCTCCAGGTTTTGCCCCAGCATCTCCCACTGTCGCTGCATGGCCTCGGCCGAGGCCATCGCCGCCAGGCCCGGCAGGACCTGGGCCGACTCATCCGGATAAAAAAACTGAAAGCGCAGCTGCTTGCGTCCGTCGGCCGGGCCGGCCGTCAGCGGCTCCACGGGCCAGGGAGGCACCTCCTTGGCCACCCAGCGCTGGAACCCCAGCGGCGGGTGGTCCAGGGGACGTCCCACCACCGCATAGTGATACGGCTCAAAGCCTCGTAGCCGCACCTCGCTCCATAGCACCGGATAGGTCTGCTGAAAGAACCACGGCTTCAGCTGTTCCCAGGCCTGGGTCTGGAGCAGGTAGGTATATTCCACCACCGATCCCACGCTCACTTCCGGAAAGCGAAAGACATAGCGCAGCCCGCCATCCGGCCGGGTCTGAGGCGGCAAAAACTTCAGTTTCAGTTTGTGGACCCGCCTTTTCCCCCCCTCATAGTTGATCGTCTGGGCCAGCAGGCCCTTGATCGACTCGCCAGGCGCCAGGTCCAGCACCTGATCGGCAATGCCCACGCCCTCCGGCCGCAACACTTTGTAGCGCCGGTGGTGGCGCAGCGCCACCTTGCCCTCATCAAAGTTTTGCGGCGTCCATACCCCGTAATCATAGAGGATCACCACCGCCACCAGGGTATCCGGCTGGTAACGCACCAGCTCCCGCTCGGTCTCGCTCACCACCCCCCAGCGCAGCGGCGGGCGCTGGGCCCATAGCCGACCCGGGAGGCCCAGCGTGAGGAGCAGGAGCAGCCGAAAGCCCAGCTTTTGGGCCCGGAAAATGCTTAGGCATCTCATGCCAGCAAAGGTACAAATCTGCGCGGTTCTTTAGAGGGCGAGTCCCGCCTCCGGGGCCTAGCCCCTCCGCCGGGCCGGGCTCCTCCGGGCTCCACTTCGTTCCGGTCGCGGCGCTCCGCTGGCGACTTCCCCTCCGGATCCCTCTCGCCGCGCCCGGCCATCCCGGCATTTCTACCTCCATGAGCAGGTCCGCTAGATTGCTTTCCGCCTCCCGGCAAATAATCGCATATTTGCAAGGTGAAACGCTGGGCCCTCATCGCTTGTCTGTTTGGCCTCCTGCTGCCCTGGGGCAGCGGGATTTGGCTGCAGTGGGAGCGGTATCAGTGGCAGCGCCAGCTACGGCGGCAGCTCCTCACGCACCTCGACGCCCGGGAGCTCGTGGTCTTTGCGCTGGATGCCCCCGATCAGACCCAGCTCCGCTGGGAGCACGAAGGGGAGTTTCGGTACCGTGGCCGGTGGTACGATGTCGTCCACCGCCGGCAGGCCGGTGATAGCCTCTATCTCTGGGTCTGGCCCGATGTCACCGATACGGCCCTCGATCAGCAGGCCCGCCGGCTCACCGCCTGGCTGTGGGGCCAGGATATCCCCCGGCAGCAGGACCAGCAGCGTTGGCTCAGCACCTGGCTGCAGGCTTGGCTGCTGCCCGCCGGA
>RFHL01000560.1 GCA_003696875.1 Bacteroidota bacterium
AGAAATCTTCCCGGGTAAAAAGCGCATAGCGAGAAGTGCTCTACCGTTGAGCTACTGCGGTCGTGCCGCAGGCGGGATTCGAACCCGCAACCACTCGATTGGCGTTCGAAGTATCGCTGTGCTACGACACCGGGAAGAATTCTTCGGCGCGAGAGCGCGCCGGTCTCCGTGGACCCCGAGGGATTCGAACCCCCAACCCCCTGGTTAAGAGCCAGGTGCTCTGCGCAATTGAGCTACGGATCCAGATGGTGCAGGTGGCAGGATTCGAACCTGCTCAGCCGTGGGGCAACGGTGTTACAGACCGCTCCGAATCTCCTACTTCGGCGCACCTGCATGGAAGGGCAGTCCCGGAGGGAATCGAACCCTCTTCTCCACCGTGAAAGGGTGGTGTCCTCGGCCAATAGACGACGGGACCCGGTGAGTCCGGCAGAATTCGAACCTGCAATTTCTTGCGTATCAGGCAAGCGTCTTAACCCGATTGGACCACGGACTCATGGGAATGTGAATATGTGGCGCCGGCAGGGATCGAACCTACGCGACCTCGGGCTTCAGCCGAGTGCTCTACCATCTGAGCTACAGCGCCGAGAAATGAGAATCGAGAAACGAGAATCGAGATCGCTGCTCAGCGCAGCTGCGGGTCAATCGTTTTCGGTCTCGCTTCTCATATCTAGATGTCTCGCCTCTATTGTTGCGGGAGTGGGAATCGAACCCACCTGGACGGGCGTATGAAACCCGCGAGAAACCACTTCTCGATCCCGCAATCCAGGCAGTCCCTCCCCGCCGCCTGTAGCGGCGGGTCTGGGGACTACCATTTGGTGTCTTTGCCATACGTCAAACAGCGTTCCCTGACGCGTTGCCAGGGTGGGCATCGCCACAATCCTTCGCCTCTGCTCTGCCCGGGGCGGGCACTACGGGATTCGAACCCGCCTGTTCCTGATAGACAATCAGGCGCCTTACCGCTCGGCTCCAAGTGCCCGGAGATGTAATAGGGGGCATGCTTCAGGCCAACCGCCTATTACAGTGCTTATTGAAGTAAAACAGATCGTTGTGCATGGTGGGTATGTGATTGCTTTCGTCTCGCCTCTCGGTTCTCGGTTCTCGCCTCTGAGAAGTCTCAGAAAAAGAACCGGGGGACCGGAGTCCCCCGGCCGGATACACCCCTCATAGGGTTAATCGTTGGTAGAAGATGAGGGTCCCGGTCATTCCGGGCGCACCTCATCCCGTATCAGATTTCGATCGCGTCGATCAGCTGGAGGGCATTGCCCCCTCGCTCGATCTGGGCGAGCAGGTCAAAGATCTTGTCCGACCAGCCGGCCAGCAGGTGCACATCGCCCTGCCGGATGTCGATCGGCGCTTGTCCGTAGCCAGCCAGGTCAAAGACGTAGAGCTTGGCCGCTGGTGCCAGCTGCTTGTAAACCGGCCACAGCTTGGCCAGGCTTTCCTGGCCTTGGTGACTGTTCCACAGCTGCATATCGGTGAAGATCATCACCTTGTCCATCACCAGCTTGCGCTGGATCAGGTGCTCCAACACCAGGTAGCCATTGGTGGCATAGCCTACGTTGATCCGCCGGAGCTTCTCCACGCTGGCCAAAATGCCCCGCGGCGCCATCTGCACGGTTTCGTAGGTCGTGCCAAACACGCCCGTGACCACCTGCTCACAGACTTGCCGCAGCAGCACCGAGAGCACCAGTCCCACGTCCATATACTGCACCCGGCTCCGGGCAGACAGGGCTGTGGCCATGGAACCCGAAACATCGGTGGCGATCATCACCCGGGTCTCCGGAGAGAATCCCTGGATGTTGGCGGCCGAGGCCGCCATCGCTTGCTCCAGGGCTTCCAGCAGCAGACCGGTCTTAGGATGGGAGATCCCCTCCAGTTCTCGGTAGGCCGACAGGAATCGGAACGGCAGCTGCTGAGAGCGGGCCACCTCTACCGGGTCGGACATCGTCTGGGCCACGCGGTCTAGCACGTCGTCGGCGACCTGGCTTTCCAACAGGTTGCGCAGGTTGCGCAGCTGGGCCATGTAGCCCATCTTGCCTCCGCGCACCATGGCTTCCCAGGCTGCCCGCTTGTGGGCCAGCCCCTCGGCTTCGTCCTGGGTCTCGGCCTGTCCCGCCCGGGACAGAGCGACCTCCCAGGTCTGAGGCGCTTCCAGCGTACCGCTGGCAATACGGTCAAAGATCGCTTGCTGGGCGGCATCCTTGGCCACCGGGTGGCTCAGGAAGAGGGCGTCCCGCAGGCGTACGGCCGACGCCCGGTCGTACTTGGCGAACTGGTAAGCATCGAAGCGGTTGAAGGCATCTGCGATCCCCTTCTGCACTTGCTTCGACAGCCGGTGGAGTCGCTTGCGGCCCTTCCGCTGGTTGGCCTGCTGGTAGTAGGCCAGCAGCTCGGTGATCTCGTCGGCCCGGCGAATGACCCGGCTCAGCGTCCGCCGCACCAGATCGTCGCCCTGGTGCACCCGAGCCAGCTCCACGACCAGAACCAGCGGCACCGAACGCAGGTACATCTGTTCCCGGGTGTAGATGGCCAGCTTGGCTACGAAGGCAGGATCTTCTGCTGCGACCTTGCCGATCAGGGCTTGCAGGCGTTCCATCCGGTCAGTCTGTCCTTCGTAGAAGGTCTTTTCCAGCGAACTGGTAACCGCCAGCGTGTAGAGCGCCATCCGGGCATCGAGTTGATATGCCAGCGCGCCTTCGTGGTTTTTCGTGACCTGAGGGTGCGAGGCCTTGCTATTGAACTTCATGATCTTACTGTCTTTTTTTTGTAAAGGCATACAGGTCTTCTGTTTCCGGACTGCGTCAGGCGCATCGGATTCCTCAGGAGTAGACGTTGTTTTCTGCTACCGCTCGCTTAGGACGATGGGGTGGAGAAAAGGGCGCACGTCTTCAGTAGGCGCATAACTTTTCCGGCTGCCAAATGGCAGGAAAAGGCTTCTGGGGCTTGATTTTCAGGTTTTTGGGCAAATAAAAAAGCCCGAAACCTTGACGGGTCCGGGCTCGGCAGATCAGGCGAAATACGCCTGCGTCACCATCGGTGCGGCCGATGCCCGGTATCATATATACAATCAATCCGCTCCAGGACCATCTCGGTTCCGACAAAGCCTCGGGGGCTCGTGGAAAGATTGGTGAATGGTTTTTGAAGCGAACGCATGATAATGGAATTGAAAATGGATTTTTGTGTGAAATGAGTTAAGATTCTCATTTCTGACACACTAAAGGATACGGGGAAAGGTTTGAGAGGGATATCGGATTTTATGCGAACGGTCGTCTAGGCTGCTTGAATGGGCTTATTTATGGTATGAATGGTTGGTTTGGGTGTATGAATGGTTTTTGCTTGTGCCTTAGCTTGCTGTTTCTACGGCGACGAGGAAACGGTCGCAGGCGAGATGCATCTCTTCCTCCGTCATGGTAAGCGGTGGAGAGATGCGCAGGCCGTGATCAATGCTCAGGAAGCCAATGGTAAGCAAGCCCCCTTGTAGGCAGGCAAGACGTACCCGCTCGGCCATGTCCCGATCCTTGAAGAGGGCGGCGTACAGCAGCCCCCGACCGCGTAATTCCTGGATCGCAGGATGCTGCAGGCGCTGCTTCAGAATGGCTTCCAGCCCAAATACCCGCTTAGGCAGATCCTCCTCAATGATTTTGTTGAGAGCGGCCAGGCCGGCGGCGCAGGCCATGGCGTGTCCCCCAAAGGTCGTGATGAAGCCCAGCGGGGGATCCCGCCGGATCACCGACAGCACTTCTTCCCGACCAATAAAGGCCCCCAGCGGCAGACCGCCGCCCAGCGCCTTGGCCAGGACGAGGATGTCGGGCCGCAGGTCGTAGGCCTGATGCGCCCAGAGGGTACCGGTGCGCCCAAAGCCGGTTTGGATTTCGTCCAGCACCAGCAGCGCGCCTGTCTCATCACAGCGCTGGCGCACCGCGCGCAGAAAAGCCGGGTCGGGCAGCACGGCCCCGCCGGCTCCCTGGATCACCTCCATAAAAACCGCCGCGGTTTTGTCACTGATGACCGACAGGGCCTCTATGTCGTTGAAAGGCAGATGTGAAATCCTGGGCAGCAGGGGACCATAGCCATATTTCATGGCGGTGTTGCCGGTCAGGCTCAGGGCCCCATGGGTCGAGCCGTGATAGGCGTTGTGGAAAGCTACTGCCCGGCTGCGGCCGGTGTATTTCTTGGCGACCTTGAGGGCGCCCTCGATGGCCTCTGCGCCGCTGTTGGTGAAGTAGACATGATCCAGACCGGGGCCGAGCACCTCGGCGAGACGGGTGGCATAGCGCACCTGCGGCGAGAGGATCGCCTCTCCGTACACATGCGCGTGCAGATAGCGCCCGGCCTGCTCCTTCACGGCAGCAACCACTTCGGGGGCCCCGTGCCCCACATTGGTCACACAGATGCCGCTGATAAAATCGATCCAGGCCCTGTCCCCGGGGCCGTAGAGCCACACACCCTCGGCATGGGTGATCTCCATATCGACCGCTTCGTCGGCGGTGCGGGCGAGGTGGCGGTAAAAGTCGTCTTGCAACATGATGAAATAGGGCGCTATGCTCACCTGGGAACTGCCACCTCCCCCAAAGTGTTGCCGGCGGGATCATAATTGCAAACGACGATCAGAGCCCCATCCTCACAGTGAGAGATCGCACAGCCCACTTCCGTGGTCCGGGCCCAGATCATCTGGGTGTAGTGTCCGAAACGCATATAGTTGCGGGCGGAAATGCGCTGCCCGCGGTAGGCCTTGCGCTCGCTGGCCCAGTCGTCTACAATCTCGGCGGCGGGCCAGGTGGCTCCGCCGCTGCCCCACCAGAGGTTTTCGCCATAGGGACTGTCAGGTCGATGGGCAAAGTCGCAGCCTTTCTGGGCCAGTTGATCCGCCCACTCCTGGGCGTAGGCAGCCAGTCCGGAGGACCAGCTCAGGGC
>RFHL01000561.1 GCA_003696875.1 Bacteroidota bacterium
CACCTGGATGTGGGTGCTGATCGGCCTGGTGGTCGTGACGGTGGGCGGTTTTACCCTTCAGCTTCTGCGCAAGCCCAACCCGGCCGATCATGGATAAAGTCCACTTTTCCCAGGTGGTCCCTTTTGGACCCTATTTGCGGCTGGCATTCTACCGCTACTTTTCGCGCCCGCTGATCATTGTCCTGATGGCGGTCTGCGGCCTCAATCTCGGTTACATCCTGTATAGCTGGGTACGAGAGGGAGGCGCTAACTTGAGCATGGGGCCTTTTGGTATTTTGCTGATGCTCATGGTATTGCTACCACTGATCCTCTATCTCAATACCCGGGCCGCCTATGACAGCAGCCACCTGCTGCAGGAGGAAGTATCGGTACAAGTTTCGGATGAGGGCGTCGCCATTGAGGGCGAGGGCTTCTCCTATGCCACTGCCTGGGAGCATATGTATGAGGTCCGGGAATTTGCCTCCTGGCTGGTGTTGTACACCAGCCGCTTTTCGGCCTATTACATCTACAAACCAGCCCTGCCAGACCCCAGTGACTGGGAGATATTGCGGGCGATCATTCGCAGCAAACCGGATTTGAATTATAAGTTGAAGGGAGAATAAAATCTTCCGTTACCCTGCCCCATTCAACCCCTGATATACCATGCGACAAAGACTGTTTTCTCTCCTCCTCGGCCTGCTGCTATTAAACATCTTGCCAGCCCAGCCAGCCGCCGACCTCCTTCTCTCCGGCCCTATGGTGGGCTATTGCGAAATGCGTGAAGCCCTCCTTTGGGTCCAGACCAATGGCCCGGCTCAGGTGCACTTTGAGTACACCGCCGGGCCTGGCAGCCCGGTCTTCAAGACGCCCACCTATGTGACGGGCGCAGCCGAGGCCTATACAGCCCGCCTGATCGCCGATCAGGTCAAGCCGGGCACCCGCTATACCTACCAGCTTTTCATCAACAATGTGGAAGTAAGCCGGCCATATCCGCTCACCTTTCAGACACCGCCACTCTGGTCCTTTCGCACCGATCCGCCGGAGATGAAGATCGCCCTGGGCAGCTGTGCCTACATCAACGATGAGCCCTATGACCGGCCCGGGACGCCCTATGGGGGCGATTATCGTATTTTTGAAAGCATCCAGCGGGCACAGCCCGATATGATGCTCTGGTTGGGGGACAATAATTACCTGCGGGAGGCCGACTGGTTCTCCCGCACCGGTATTATCCACCGGTATACCCACAGCCGGGCCGTCCCTGAGATGCAGGCCTTGCTTGCCAGTACGGCTAATTATGCCATCTGGGACGATCACGACTATGGCCCCAATGACAGCGACTACACCTATCGCGACAAGAAGGAGACCCTTAGGGCCTTTCAGTTGTTTTGGGGAAACCCATCTTACGGTCTGCCTGGTGAGGGCGGCATCACCTCCAGCTTTGTCTGGGGCGATGCGGAATTTTTCCTGCTTGACAACCGCTATTTTCGCGATCCCAACCGCAAACCCGGGGTCCGAACCATCCTGGGCGAGTCTCAACTCCAGTGGCTACTCGATGCGCTGGTCAGTTCCAATGCAACCTTCAAGTTTGTATGCATTGGGGGACAGGTGGTCAATGACGCCGCCGAGTTTGAAAACTACGCCAGGATTGCTCCTGCCGAGCGAACCCGTATGCTGGAAACAATCACGGATGCGGGCATCAGAAATGTCATTTTCCTCACCGGGGACCGGCATCACTCCGAGCTCTCGCTCTACGAAGATGAGGGCGTAAAAATCTACGATTTTACCGCTTCGCCGCTCACTTCCGGGCCCCACGATGCCAGCGACGAAGCCAACACCCTGCGTGTCGAGGGTTCGCATGTTGGCATCCGCAATTATGGGATCATGGAGATCAGCGGGCCCCGAACGGCCCGAGCGCTTCGGTTTTCTTTGTATGACACCGACGGCAAGGCGCTTTGGAGCCACGAGATCAAGGCTGAATAGCGCCCCGCCGACACGACTATAGTGATGGCCGCCCCTTCTTTTCGAGGGGGCGGCCATTACCTTTGGGGTATTGGGCTGTCAGGGAAATCGTTCCAGGAGGGCCTTCACATCGGGGTCCTCCCGAAAAGGAGCAAAGGCGGGCAGCACCTCGATGAAGGAGCGGGCTTGCAAGCCGTGTTGCAAGGCGGCCTCCAGCTGAGCCAGTAGGCTGTCTTTTTCCCGCCGGGCGGCGTGGACCGCCGCCATGATGCCGTAGGCATCGCCATGATGCTGTTGCTGTGCCAGGACGGCCTGGGCATCGGCCTCGGCGGCCTCATACCGCCCAAATTTGAGATGGAGCAGGGCCCGGTCATAACGGGCGGCGGTGCCCTCCGGGGCCAGGTCTATGGCCTGGTTGAGGTCGGAAAAGGCGCCACCAAACTCCCGGCTGCGTACCCGGGCGATACCGCGTTCGTGGTAGGCGGTAGCATGATCGGGGGCCAGCCTTATCAGGCTGTCGAGGGTGGTAAGGGCCTCTGAGAGGGTGCCGAGTCGCAGGGCCGCGCGGGCCCGGAGCAGCAGGCGAGCCTGGGCCAGGCTGTCAGGCAGGGGGAGCGCCATGGCGTCCAGCTCGGCGAGGACAGCTTCGTAGGCCTGTTGTTCCCACATGCTCTGAGCCCGGGCCCAGTGGATGACGTGCTCAATGCCTACCGGGGCAAAGTCGCCCCGGTCAAAGTAGGGTGCCGGTACCTCCAGACTCATGTAGCCAGGATGCACCCGATGGCCCTGACCGGCATAGCGGTAGGCGACTTCCAGGTGCACCTTGCCCCGGCCGGGAAAGTGGTAGGTGCCCCATAGGGCCAGTTGGGCGTGGCTGCGGGCCATGAGGGCCTCCGCCAGGGATTCATTGACCCGGCAGGGGGAGAGATCGGGTTGACAGATCTGGTAGGCCTCTGGGCCCAGGGCGATCAGTCTCCGGGTGAGGCCCGCATCGTAGTAGCCATCGCTGGCCCGGCAGTCATTGGCCCGGGCAAAAGGCAGCTGTAGCACCCGGTAGGCTTGACTCGGGGCAAATTCGCAAGGAGCCTCGGTCCGTTGCCAGGTGGTCTCGACCCAGGCCTGCACCCTGGGGTGCTGCCAGAGGAGAAAAAGCAGGACGATAAGGAGAAGGCTGGCGAGGATCACCGAGCCGATGCGGCGGGAGCGGCGGCTGCGCGCTTCGGCGCGCGCGGCGGCCGCCTTTTCGGGATTGGGGCTGGGACGAGGCAGGGCCCAGTCTAGCCGGGCCTGGTTGTGGGGCAGGACATACAGCCCCCAGGCCGGCGTGGCGGCCTCTGGGTCCCGGCCGGGCCAGTCGAGGTGATCGTGTTCGAGGTTATAGGAGGCGGGGTACC
>RFHL01000562.1 GCA_003696875.1 Bacteroidota bacterium
CCTGCGTTTCCCGCACCAGATGCCGGTAGGCCCGGTCATACAGCCGGCTTTCCCAGGCTACCGGCAAACTGGGGCCGCCCTGCAGCAGATGCGTCAGGGCGGCCTCGTCGGCGCGCAGCAGCGCAAAAAACAGCTGATCGCCATAAGCCGGCACGAGCCAGGGCGCCACCCAATCGGCAAAGCCGGGCTCAGTCATCAAGTCTGGCGCGGCTTGCGCCCAAGCGGCGGCCTCGCCCCGCTCCAGGAAGCCCAGCCAGCCCGCATCCTCGCTGATCTGCCGGTGCCAGGCCCAGACCTGCGGGTCGCTGGTCTCTGGCCAGGCGTCGAGCAGCTGTTGCCGGTCCCAGGTGCGACCGCCCAGGGTGATGACCGGCTCTTCCTGCACCTCAAACTCCGCCATCACCTCCCGCCGGAGGCGACGCCACACGCGCGCCTCCGGCAGATCGGCCGGGAGCGGCGCTCTCGGCCAGAGGTGTATGGGATTGAGGTAGTCCATGGGCAAAAAAGGGCCTATAAAGCCGCAGGCGATCAGGCGACCCGACCCTCCCAGGGGCCGGTGATGGCCAGCGTGAGGCCGTAGTGCTGGATGTTGACAAACAGGGTCTTGCCCGAGGGAGAGAAACAAACGCCGGTGAGCTCCGAATCGGGATGCCCGATGTTGGCCCCGAAATGGGAAAATTCCCCTTGAGGCGTCAGGCGCACCAGGCGGGGATTGCTGTCATCTTCACAGAGGAAGAGGTCGCCCCAGGGCGAGACCGTGAGGTTGTCGCAGGACTGCACGATGTTGACATCGTTGGGCTCGGCAAAGAGCATGAGACGGCCCGGCTGATCGACCTCAGCAGGCGTGCCTTCGACAGAGCTGGGCTGGTAGCGGAAGACCTGGCCCTTGCCGATCTGGCCGCCATTGGTACAGGCAAAGAAGAGCTCCTCCTCGCCAAACCACATGCCTTCGCCCCGGGCGAAGCGAGCGGCACCGGCGGCAAAGCCGCGGTGACGGAGGTCGTCTTCCGGGGACTCGACCTGGTCGATGTCCAGCCACTCCACCTCGACCCATTCCCCCACCGGGAAGGGTGGAGGCCCGGCTTCGCCCTCCTCAACAGGCCAGTTGCGGGTATCGGTTGAGGGCCGTCCCTTGATGGCCAGGACTTGCAGGCGCCCCCCCCGGGCGAGCTGCTCAGGCACATGTGGGATGAAGCGATAGATCAGGCCATCGCCCCGGTCCTCGGTCTGGTAGACGATGCTGGTGCGGGGATCCACACAGACCGCTTCATGGTTGAAGCGGCCCATGGCCTTGAGGGGGACTGGCTCTGCCAGTCCGGGCTCGGTGCTAGCGGGCACTTCGAAGTTGTAGCCGTGGTCTTTTTCGTTTTTCTGGAAGCCGGCCTTCTCGACGGTCTCCTCGCAGGTGATCCAGCTGTTCCAGGGCGTGGGGCCACCGGCGCAGTTGCGGGTGGTCCCGGCCAGGCTCATAAACTGCTTCTCGACCTCCCCGGTCTCCTCGTTGTAGACCAGGGTGGTGGTGCCGCCCAGGCCGGGCTGCTGGCCCTGGCCGTAGTCGTAGCACTGCTCAGGGCGCACCTTTTCCAGCAGGCGCTGGTCCTCGCCAAAGGCCCCGCTGCTGAGGTCGCCGGAGCTCACCTCGTGGTTGCGAATGAGGATGACCTTGCCATCCGGGCCAGGAAAGGTAGCCATGCCATCGGCCCGGTTGGGGAGCAGCAGGCCATCGGCCATCTCCTCGCCCCAGCGGGAGATCACGCGATAGGAAAAGCCTTCGGGCAGGGAGAAAAGGCCTGCCGGGTCGGGCTGCAGCGGGCCAAAAATCCGGGGGAGCGCGGCAGCGGGCTTGCCCGCGGGCGACTGGCAGGCGTAGTGGCTGAGGGTCATAAAGCCCAGACTGGCCAGGCTGGCCTGGCGCAGGAAATGTCGACGAGAGGTGGATTCGTTCATGAAAGGAAAAAGTTTCAAAGGAATTGCGCACAAACATGGGTCCGTGAGGCCCAGCGTCAACCACATGAGGCATTCCAGCCCAAAAGTACATTACTCCCGGGAGGAATGCAGGCCGAATTCGATATTCCAGCCCCCTACCTGGCCCAAACAAAACGCCCTTCCCGATGCTTATTGGGGCGGGTCATGCGTCAGGAGCAGGGCCTGAAACGATTGTTAACTTGGGATCACCACAAGCAGCCATCATCGGAGCCGGGGTCGGAGGGCTGGCCAGCGGCATCCGCCTGCGCTTGCAGGGATATGAGGTAGACATTTTTGAGGCCCACGACCGGCCCGGCGGCAAGGTCAATGAGCTCCGCCGCAACGGCTTCCGTTTCGACGCCGGGCCCTCCCTCTTCACCCTGCCTGATCAGGTCGACGAATTGTTTCGCCTGGCCGGCCGGCGGCCGGAAGAGTACTTCCAGTACGAAGCCCTGGAGGTCATCACCCGCTATTTTTATCCCGATGGCACCGTCCTCAACGCCTTTCGGGATGTAGAAGCCTTCGCGACGGAGATTGAGGAAAAAACCGGGGAATCCCGGGAGCGAGTCCTCCGCTTTCTCCAAAAAAGCCGCGAGCTCTACGACATCACTTCCGACGTATTCCTCAACCGCTCGCTGCACAAGCTCAGCACCTACATAGCGCCGGAGACCCTGCGGGCCTACCTCAAGCTGCACAAGCTCGATGCCTTCCGCACCATGGACCAGGCCAACCGGGCCTACTTCCAGGACCCACGGGTGGTGCAGCTCTTCAACCGCTACGCCACCTACAATGGCTCTGATCCCTATCAGGCCCCGGCGACGCTGAACATCATCCCCCACCTGGAGCACAACATCGGGGCCTACTTTCCCCGGGGGGGCATGTATGCCGTGACCGAAAGCCTCACCCGCCTGGCCGGCGAGTTGGGGGTCAGGCTGCACCTCGGCAGCCCGGTGCGGGAAATCCTGACCGAGCGCGGGCAGGTTACCGGCCTGCGCCTCGACTGGGGCAGCTTTCCCGCCGAGGTGGTGGTCTCCAACGCCGACATCGTGCCGACCTACCGCCGGCTGATGCCTTCACTACCCGCTCCGGAGCGCACGCTCCGGCAGCCTCGCTCCAGCTCGGCCCTTATTTTCTACTGGGGCATCAATCGCAGCTTCCCGGAGCTGGACCTGCACAACATCTTCTTTTCCGGCGACTATCCGGGCGAATTTCGGCAAATGTGGGACGGCCACCTGATCTCCCATGACCCGACGGTCTACCTCTATATCAGCAGCAAGCACCACCCCGAGGATGCCCCGCCCGGGGCCGAAAACTGGTTTGTCATGGTCAACGCCCCCAGCGACAAGGGCCAAAACTGGGATCAGCTCATCCGGCAGGCCCGGCAGGACATCCTCCGCAAGCTGAGCACGCAACTGGGGGTGGACATCGAGCCGCACGTGGTGTCCGAGGACATCCTGGACCCCCGCCTGATCGAGTCCCGGACCTCCTCGCATCAGGGCGCCCTCTACGGCAACAGCTCCAACAACCGCTTTGCGGCTTTTCTCCGGCACCCCAACTTTTCGCGCCGGGTGGAAGGGCTGTATTTTGCCGGAGGCTCGGTGCACCCGGGCGGGGGCATTCCCCTCTGCCTGCTTTCGGCGCGCATTGTGGGGGACCTGGTGGAGCGGGAAGGAGTACGGTAGGCCCGCAGACCCTGCCGTGGGAATCAAGCCGCAGACTCTTTTTCCAGGCATAAAACACCGGAACTACCCAGAAAAAACGCTTCTTAGCAGGGGCGCAGCATTGGCGCCCCCGCGATGCTCTGACAGCCCAGCGGTCTCTCTTCTGGCTTCTCTCTTCTGACCTCTTAAGCACATGCTCACCGCTCATCCTACCCGTCTGGGACGCTGGTTTTGGGGTACGTTCAGTAGCCTCGGGATACGGTGGGCTTTTCACAAAATGGTGGTGGAAGATATGCCGGCGGTGGACCCGCAGCGCTCGCTACTGCTGGTGGGCAACCACATCAGCTGGTGGGACGGCTTCTGGCCGCTGTACCTGAACCGGCGGTACTGGCACAAGCACTATCATGTGATGATGTTGGAGACCCAGCTTCGGGCCCGGCCCTTCATGCGGCAGGGCGGAGCTTTCTCCATTCTGCCGGGAAGTCGCACGGTGCTGGACAGCCTGGCCTATGCCGGGCAGTTGCTGGAAGACCCGACCAAACTGGTCCTCATGTTTCCGCAGGGCAAGATTCATTCCCTCTATCAGCCGGAGATTCGCTTTGCCCGGGGCGCAGAGCGGCTGTGGCAGCCCGAGCGCAGCCAGCTCTTTTTCCTGGCGGCTTTCCCGGAATATTTGTCCCACCCCCGCCCTACCCTCTTCTATTATGTGGAGGAAGCAAATGCAGACCAGGCCCTCGCCGAGGGCTACGCAGCCTTTTATCGCCGGGTACGGGCCCGGCAAGCGGCCCGTACCAGTTGAGCGCTTTTAGGGATACATCAGGTAGCGCGCCCGAACGGCCTTGAAGGCCTCCACCCCGGGCTGCCAGCTAGCATAGATGGCCTCGGTGCTTTCGCCCGCCTCAATCTGCGCCTGTAGCGTTTCATTGCCCGGCCAGCGGGCAAAGCCTTTCCGGAAAAAGGGCTCTTTCAGGCCCTCGGCCTGATGCTGTCCGTAGAACTCGGCGAGCAACGCCACCCCCGCCCTCAGCAGCGCCGGGCCGGGCACTTCGTTTTGGAAATCCAGGCCCTGGCAGCTTTCATCCTGATACTTGGGAAACTTGGACTTGCCGGGCAGGGAACGGGGGGTAAAGGCAAAAGGCAACGCTTGCAGGCCGAAGAAATCCCGCTGGCCGGGGGTCCGGGCCTCCGGCCCGGCGGGTTGGTACCAGGGTGCCCCCACCAGGGTGAAGGCCGAGTCGGTGCCCCGCCCCACGCTCACCGGCGTGGGCTCAAACCAGCACAAGGCCGGGTAGAGGTAGGCGGCGTAAGCTGTGCCAAGGTTGGGCGAAGGGGGCACCCAGTCCAGGCCCGTCTCGGCCCAGCGCATCGCGTGGGTGTACCCGGTGCAAGGGATCACCCGCAAGTCCACTTTGGCCCCATCCTCCAACCAGCCTTCTTCATTGACCATGGTGGCATACTCCCCGATGGTCATGCCATGGACGATGGGCACGCTGTGCATGCCGATGAAGGAATGGTGCGCCGGTTCGAGGACCGGCCCATCGACATACCAGCCGTTGGGGTTGGGACGATCCAGGACGAAAAAGGGAATGCCCCGGGCCGCAGCGGCCTCCATGACATAGGTCATGGTAGAGATGTAGGTATAATGGCGGGAGCCCACATCCTGGATGTCAAAGACCACCACGTCCAGATCGGCCATCTGGGCGGGGGTGGGCTTCTTATTGTTGCCGTAGAGCGAGATGATGGGCAAGCCCGTCCGGGGATCGGTCCCGCTGGCGACGGCTTCGCCGGCGTCGGCGGTCCCCCGGAAGCCGTGCTCCGGGGCAAAGACCTTTTGCACCGTGATGCCCCGGGCAAGCAGCGTATCGACGAGGTGTAGCCCGTCGACCAGCGAGGTATGATTGGCGACGATGCCCACGCGCTGCCCCTGCAGGGCTGCGAGGTCGCCGGCGAGCCACTGCTGCGCCCCGGTGCGCAGGGGTGCCAGGGTATCTGTTGTTTCACCTTCGACCTGATTATCAGAGGCTTGCCTCCGGTCACAGGCTTGGGCGGAAAGTAAGCAGAGGCACATGGCACAGAGGCCGATTATTTTGGTATATTTGGCCGTTAGCCGCATAAGGAGGGGGATTTTTGGAGGAATGTTCCTTCGTAAAGCTAAGAAAAGCTCCTCAGAAATGTCCTCCAGAAGACGGCCATCAACCTTGCGGACTTGAAGCATTTCGAATTTTTCTTTGCCCGCCGCCTCTCTTTCCAGCCCCAGCGCAAAGCTTCGGGCCTGGTGATTCGCCTGTCTATCATCAGCATCGCCCTGGCGGTGGCCACCATCGAGATCGCCCTCTCTTTTGTCCAGGGCTTCGAGACCGAAATCCAGAAGAAGGTCATCGGCTTTGGTTCCCACGTCCAGATCGGGAACTACTACCGGGAGATCGATACCGAGCTCATTCCCCTGCCTAAAAATGAGGCTTCCCTGCAAGAGCTGGTCAACCTGCCCTATGTGACCTCCGTTTCGCCCTACGTGGAGAAATGGGCCGTTTTCAAGTCGGACTCCGGCTGGGACGGCATCTGGCTCAAGGGGGTGGACAGCACCTACAACTGGGCCTTTTTTGCCTCTGTGCTCAAAGAGGGGCGCCTGCCAGACTACTCGGTAGCCGACGAAACCGGCTCCCTGGAGATCCTCATCTCCCGCAAGCAGGCCCGCCTGCTGGACCTTGAGCTGGGCGACCGACCCCTCCTGCTCTTCCTGCCGGAGCCGGTGCGCCGCCGGCGCGTGACGGTCGCCGGAATCTACGAGACCGGCATGGAAGAATTTGACAACAACCTCGTGGTCTGCGACTTACGGGTCCTGCAAAAGATCCTGCGCTGGCAGGATCATCAGGTCTCCGGCTTTGAGGTGAGCCTGGACCTGGAGCAGATCGCTGACTGCGAATGGGAAAAGCTGGACGCATGGCCCTACTATCAGCGGTCATGCCGCGATCCGCTCCGCTGGGCTGCCGCCCAGATCGATGAGTACATTCCTTTCAACTTTGGCGCGGTCCCGATCAATGATCTCTACCCGGAGATCTTTGACTGGCTGGACCTGCAACACCAGAATGTCTGGGTCATCCTGATCCTGATGGTCGTGGTGGCCCTCATCAACATGACCTCCATGGTGCTGATTCTCATCATCGAGCGCACGCGCACCATCGGCATCCTCAAGGCCATGGGCATGGCCTCTCGGCGCATCCGCCGCATGTTCATCTGGTACGCCTTTTTCCTCATCGCCATCGGCGTGGTCGCCGGCAACCTGCTGGGCTTTGGCCTGCTGGCCTCACAGGACTGGTTGGGCTGGCTTCGGGTCAATCAGGAAGACTATTTCATTGAGGTCGTACCCGTCGCCTGGGTGTGGGGCCGCTTCTTCCTGGTTAACCTGGGAGTAGTCCTCACCTGCACCGCCTTCATGATTATTCCCACCGTGGTCATCAACCGGGTCTTACCGGTGCAGGCGATTCGGTTTGAGTAGTGGAGAAGCGAGAAGCGATCCCGCAAGCGGGACTTCGCTACGCTCAGGAGAGAGAAGCGAGATTAATTATTTATCTCCGATTCATACTGACCGTTTTGAGGGGAAGATGCGGGACAAATCCCCCCTTGGGCGCACGTCTACCCTCAGCTGTGGAGTTCTTCGAAGAAACCGGTCTTCCGGTTTTTGCGGACATTGTCCCAGTTGAAGTAGCGGCCATTCATCACGATGTAGACGCCCGGCTCCAGCATCTGGGCAAAGGCCAGGGCACTCCCAAGATTAAAAAAGCCGTCTGAGGAACCGAAGCGGTAGGGCACCATGGCACCAGTGAGGACGATGGTCTTCCCCTCCACCGCCTGAGCCAGGACCTTGGCCGTCTCGACCATGGTGTCGGTACCGTGGGTGATCAGGATATGATCCTCGGCACAGCCGATACAGTTGCGGGCGATCAGTTCCCGGTCTTCGGTCGTCATGTCCAGACTATCGACCATCATGAGGGTGCGCAGACGGATGTCTACCGTGTTGCGGCCCAGACGCAGCATCTCGGGCAGTTGGGTATCCTCAAAAAATAGTTCCCCACGTAGATAATCGTAGGTTTTGTCAAAGGTCCCGCCGGTCACAAAAACACGTATGGTCATCTGGGCCAAAAG
>RFHL01000563.1 GCA_003696875.1 Bacteroidota bacterium
CACCGAGCACCGGCCCCGGGCCGGAGAATGGCCCAAAATCGAAGGCTTTCTCAAGCATGTCTTTGGCGAAGCCCCCGCCCCCGGCGGGCATCCCCGCTATCTGATGGCCATCGACTACCTCACCATCCTCTGGACCCAGCCCGCCCACAAACTGCCCATCCTGGTGCTCGTCAACGAGCTGGGCGGGACCGGTAAGTCCACCTTCATCAACCTCCTGCGCGCCATCTTTGGCGCCAATGCCACCTACTGCGCCAATGACGACCTCACCGACAGCTTCAACAGCTCCTGGGCCACCAAACTGATTGCTTTGATCGATGAAGGCCTGATCGAGAAGCGGGTGGTACTGGAAAAAGTCAAATCCATGACCACCAGTCCCCGCGTCAAGCTCCACGGCAAGGGCAAGGACAAAGTCGAAGGCGATCTCTTCGTCAAATTCGTCTTCACCTCCAATGACGAGGACAACTGCATCCCCATCACCCCCACCGAGCGCCGCTTCTGGGTGATCAAGGTCCCCCAGCTGCAGGGCGAGGACAATCCCGACCTGCTCGACGAGATGTGCGCCGAGATCCCCGCCTTTCTGCACCATCTGGAAAACCGGGACCTGATCCATAAGCGCAAGGGCCAGCTCTGGTTTGCCCCCGAAGACCTCCAGACCCCCGCCCTGCATCGCCTCATCAAGGGCAGCAAATCCTGGCTGGAAAAAGAAATCCGCATCATGGTGCGCGAGAAACTCCTCGACTACGAAGTCGACGAACTCTGCCTCAGCTACACCGACATCGAAACCGAAGTCTGCAAACACCGCCGCTGGCAGCGCTGGGAAATCATCAAGACCCTGCAGGACCGCATGAAAATCAAACCCGAAAACTCCTCCTACCTCCGGCACTACTGGGTCGGCGAAGGCCCCAACCGCCAGCTCGAATCCACCCGCGACCGTGGCCGCTTCTACCGCTTCCACGCCGACGACCACCTCGAACCCCACGAACGCCAGAAAACCACCGAATTACCGTAGGGGCGCCCCGAAGGCGCGCCCCTCAGTCTCCCACGCATAACGCTTCACGCATCACGCATTAC
>RFHL01000564.1 GCA_003696875.1 Bacteroidota bacterium
ACTTTCTGGAGTTTGAGCAGCGCATCAACCGCAACCGCAAGGGTAAGCAGCCGCTGGACTATACCGGCATGAAGGAGTTTCTCCGCCGGTGGATGGAGGACATCAAGGCCTCGGGCACGCAGATTGTGGACGAAGGCACCCTGGATGCCACCCTGACCTTTGCCGAGCCTTTCTTCCCGCTTTTCAACGTCAAGCAGACCCTCTATTTCTACGCCAACGGCCGGGTATCCTTCAAGGGCGGCTCCGGCGCCCTTGAGGTTGACCCCAAGGAAATCCTGCTGCAGGAAGACAACATCATAGAGTTTACCCAGATTGACGACAAGCAACCCCTGGCCGCTTCGGCGGTGCACTTCCTCAAGGTGATCAACCCCGACTATCAGCCGGGTACGGGCCAGTCCGAGCATCTGTTTTTCCCCATTCCGCTAAGCCAGAAAGGCTACCTCCTGTTCAAAAACCAGATTGGGGACCTGCTCCATGGACACGATGACAGCTTCCATGAGCTGCGGGGCCATATCAAGGCTAGTGAGTACAAGCTCGTGGTCGAGTTGCACCTCGTGATCGACGACAAGAAGCTGACCCCCATCGTGAAGGAGTATGACCTCCAGCCACTTGAGAACGAGTGTTCGGTCATAATGTGGCCCGACTTCATTTCGGACAAGTGGGAGTCCTACTACCTCTACTCCGAGTTTCCGCAAAACTACAAAGGTACGCAGCTCGTGCCCTTCTTCCGGGAGGCCGACAGCCTGGAGCCCATCCTGAATGACGAGGGGCTGCTAGTCTATGGCACCGATGCCAAGATAGACGCCAGCAAGCTGCGTTTCCAGCGGCTGGTGGCCTATCCCAATGCTCAACTGGATAGCTCGAATCACCGCTATGACATCTTCCGCGCCAACAAGCCCTACGCCGGGCTGGAGTTGCGCAAGTTTTTCGATGGCGAAGAGCAGGTGATGGGCTATCTCATCCTGAAAAATCCCCTCGACGAGTCGATGGGAGACCGTATGCTGCGCGACCTCTCCAAGCAGCCCAAGGCGACCAAAGCCATTGTCGGCATCGACTTTGGCTCCAACAACTCCTGCGTGCAGTATGCCCGCGAGGATGGGACCGACGTCAAGCCCGTGCCCTTCACCAACCGGCGGGTCTTCCTCGTCGGAGCCGAGGTGCGCGACCCCGAGCAGGCCAAGATTGCCTTGCCTCACGAGCTGTATTTCTTCCAAAACGAAAGCCCGGCCAACGGACAGGTCAAGTCCTGGGTGCATGAGCACAACAGCCGCTATATCGTTCCCGGGATGGAAGGTCAGGAAATCGCTGGCGGCGTAGCCATCTTCAAGCCCAACATCCACATCAAGGCGATGGACAAGTACACCATCACCACCAATGCGGGCACCCTACACCACAGCATGAAGTGGCTCAACGAGAAAAACGATGTGGACAAAAAGACCGCCTATTTGCGGACCCTCTGGCTCAAGACCGTGGCTGATCTCTATGCCAGCGGTTTCGAGCCCAGCCGCCTGCGCTGGTCCTATCCCGGCTCCTTTGCCCGGGCCGAGATCAACCAATACCAGCGGGTGTACAAGGAGATTGTGAAGGCAACACCCCTGCGCGATGCCCACGTGGAGGTAGATGATCCCTTTCAGGCCTCGACCGAGGCCGAGGCGGTCGCCAACTACGCGCTGAGCACGGGGCTCAGCCTGGGTGACCGCAACCTCTTCCTCGGCATAGATGTCGGGGGGAGTACCAGCGACATCCTGGTGATTGTGCTCGACCGGGAAAACCGGCAGAACCGCATGATCAAGCAGAGCTCGCTGCGCATGGCTGCAGGCTATTTGATGGATGCCATCCAGAGCTCAGAGGCTTTCCGGGACGCCATTATGCGCTACTACAACCATCCCGAGTCGCCCATCACCATCCCCAACATCGCCAAGATGGAAGAGGACCGCAAGACGGCTCCCTTCTTCCTCAACGCCATCTTTGACCGGCTCAAGGGGCGGGACTTCGACGACTTCTACGACACGCTCTCCAAATATGAGCCCAAGGTCTTTGCCTTGCCCATGTACGTTACCGGGATGCTGCTGTACTACAGCGGGCAACTCGTGGCCAAGACCATGATCGAAAACGACTTCCTGCTGTCGATTTCCACCGTCAACCTCTTCCCCTTCGGTAAAGGGGGACGGATCTTTGATTGGCTTGATGCCCATGGTGGGCCTAGTGTCGCCGAAGCTTACTATAATGCCTGCTTCCGCGGCGGCTTTGGGGCGATCTTTTCACCAGAGGCGGCAGAAAACATCTCGGTGAAAAAAGAGAACGAAGTTCGCAAGGACAACAAGTCCGAAGTGGCCCGAGGCCTGGTCTCCGCGATTGCCGCCGGCAACCGGGTTACCACCGACTCCAATGTCCGCAAGTTTTCGGACATCTTCGGTGAGGAGGGGTTTTCCTGGCAAAAGCCGGACAAGACCCGGGAGCCGATAGCCCCCGGTACGCCCATTACCGCCGAGCACTTCCGCGACCTGAAGTTCGACCTGGTGTTTCCGGAGACCTACCCGCAGTTTGAGGCCTTCCTCGATATCTTCCTGGAATATGCCGGTCCCAACCAGACAGGTATCCTCAACGGGACGGGTAGCCTGCGCGATAAAAGCCGCGAGCTGAGCCGCGTTATGCAGGGCTACATCACCGAAGATGCCGAGTATAAAAAGGCCCTGCGGGAGAAACAGGAAAACTTTGACTTCAAGCATTCTATGCTGGTGCTGGAGGGGATGTGTTTTCTGGAAAAATACCTGATTCCCGAGGTGTATAGCCGGTGAGGAGGGGAAGTAGGGGAGTGGGAAAATGGGATGGGAGTGGGGGTCGATTCTCGTGATTTCTTCTCCGGCTTGATCCGCTCGGTCAAGAGGCGTCGACTGCAGTGGCATGTCTACCACGCGCCCTCAAACGCTCAACCAGGAACAAAAACTTGATATGATTGACAAGCTCCGTCAGATGCTACGCAAGCCGGAGGGGCCCCTCACCGATGCCCACTCCCTGCAAGGGCGCAAGCCCTCGCAGCAGGATGCCTGGTACATTTCTCCCCTCACCTTCAATGGCCAGCTGATCTTCGTAGCGGATGGGGTAGGGGGACATGCCCACGGGGAGTTTGCCTCCAACCTGACGGTGGAGTTGTTTCGGCGCTCCTTCGAGGCCGATGATACCCTGATCGACAATGTCGAGACTTATCTGCGGGAACAGGCCATGCAGGCCGCAGCACAAGTACTGGCCAAGAGCCAGTCTGACCCGGACTACCACGGTTGTGGGACGACCCTGTCCGGTTTCCTGCGCTATGGCCAGCGATTCCGGACTGTCAACATCGGCGACAGCCGGGTGTATCATTTTTCTGAAGGGGGAGGCCTGAAGCAACTCACCAAGGATCAGACCGTGGTGCAGGATCTGGTGGATCAGGGAGCCATCACGCCCGAGGAGGCCCGGCAACATCCACAGCGCAACATGATGTACTCCGCCATCGGGCAGGCACTGGACGAGATTCGGATCGACATCGGCGTCGAGCATGAGCTCAAGCGGGGTGATTGGCTGTTCGCCTTTTCGGATGGGGTCCACGACGCGCTGACAGATGATGAAATTGCGTCCGTGATCCGGGACCACCTGGAGCAGCCGGGGCTGTGCGAGGCCCTCACCCAGGCTGCTTATGCCGCCGGCAGCAAGGACAATATCACCGCCGTGGCCTATCGCCACGCCTGAGTTCTCTTTGTCTGGCAGGCGCTTGCCTGCCCCATCCCCTCGCCGTATGTTTGCGCTTGTTGACTACGGCCGCGCCGAGCGGCCGCCTTTGTCTGATTTCTGCCCATGAATACCTCTCTTGCCCTGTATTTTGATGACAATGCCCTGTTGGCTGCCGTAGAGCCCGCCGATGGCACCTTTCGGTGCCTGGGACGCGGCGAACCCGAGCGCTATGCCCTCTATTTTCTGGTCAATGATCAGGGCATCAGCTATGGGCAGGGTTTCCGGGACGAGTTCCTCGCGGGCGATCCCCGCATCATCGGCGATCTGTACGAGCGCCTGCTGGACCCGGATTTTTCCTTTCAGGCGCACGGCTACGACCGCAAGGCCATTGACCTGCTGGAGCCGATCATTTCGGACCTGCGGCGCGATTACGCCGACTATATGGCCACCAAGATGGCCGAAGCCCCGCAGGCCAGCGACCGCATCTCGCTCCACCTGAGCTTTTCCAAGAATGTGGGGCAGGAAGCCCGGCAGCTGCTTCGCAGCTGGCTCAAGCGCCAGAACTTCGAGCTGCCCGAGACGGACACGCCCTTCTCCGAAGGCCTTTTTCGGTGGTTGCATCGCAGCCGGCAGCTGCCAAAAGATAACGGGACCTACGGCCTCGTCGAGGCCGTCAACGATACCCTCAACCTTGCCCTGGTGGAGATCAATGGCGATGGCATCGTGCGCGAACTGGCGCGCGAGAAGTACGCCGGCCTGGGGGCCGACCCCCGCCTGGGGGCGCTGAGCAAGTTTGTGGTCGATGAGATCAACCGCGCCCGCAACCTCCTTCACACCCAGGACGAGCGCGAGGCCGAGTACCGCCGGCAGCTGCCGGCGGCCCAGGGCTGGAACCAGCAATTGCTGGGCACCCGTCGCCCCTTTATTACCATCGAGGCCGCTCTTTCGGCCTTTCCCGACATGCCGGCCCACATCACCCTGACCCGGGACAAGATCGACGGCCTCACCAAAGACCGCAGTTGGCAGGTGGCCCGCTTCTTTGAAACGCTGGTCGAGCCGCGCCTGCGCTGGGAGGACCTCTCCGGTGTGGTTATCCTCGGCAACAGCATGGACAATGACTTTGTGCGGGATGGCTTTGCCAAGTTCGGCAAGGACAGCCTCATGTTCCTGCCGGATGAGCGGGTGTACGACGTGCTCAAGGGCATGCTGGCCCCGCGGCATGGTGAAGGGGGAGGGATTCCCGGGACTGGTGGCAAGGGTCGGCCGGGCCCCATCCATATCCCCGACGATCTTGCCCCCCAGGACCGCATCGAGTTTAGCTGGGACCCGGGTCGGGTAGTTCAGGCCTCCTATCTGGGCCAGCATCGCTTTGTGATTATTGGCCACCAAAACTCCAGCATCAAGACGGGAGACTCCTTTCGGGTAAGTGGTCTGATTGAGAAAGGGAAGAAGGCCATGTTCAAGGAGGTGAACCGGATGGGGAAAGTCCTGGGGGATTATAAGACCGGCATCATCACCAGCGTGCGCAAGCTGTGAGCGCGGCGGCGCAGCCACCGCTCCTCTGGGGCATAGACCTGGGCGGCACCAAGATCGAAGGCGTTGTCGTCGATCCGGCGGATGGCTACCGCCCGTTGGCGCGGCGGCGCATCCCTACGGAGCGGGATCGGGGCTACGCCCACATCCTGGACCGCATTTGTCTCCTGATTGATCAGCTCAAGGCCGAAACCGGGCAGGCGCCCGCCGCTCTGGGCATCGGGACCCCCGGGGCCCTGGACCCTGACACCCAGGCCATCAAAAACAGCAACACCACCTGCCTGATCGGGCAGCCCCTGCAGCGTGACCTGGAGGCCCGCCTGGGCATCCCCCTTCGTCTCGCCAATGACGCCAACTGCTTTGCCCTGGCCGAGGCAAGGCTCGGCGCAGCGGCGACTGATCCGCCCGCCGAGGCGGTCTTTGGCATCATCCTTGGCACGGGCGTGGGCGGCGGGCTGGTAATCCACGGTCAGGTGCTCGAAGGCCGGCATGCCATTGCCGGGGAGTGGGGCCACAACTTCCTGGACGCCTCGGGCGGCCCCTGCTACTGCGGTCGGGTGGGCTGTGTGGAGACGGTCCTTTCGGGGCCGGCTCTGGAAGCCTTTTATCAACGCGAGGCGGGCTTGGCCCGCCGCTTGCCAGAGATCTATGCCCGCCATCAGGCGGGGGAGGATGCGTATGCTACGGCCACCATTGAGCGCCTGCTGCGCTTTTTTGGCCAGGCCTTGGCTTCCGTCATCAATCTGGTAGACCCGGCAGTGATTGTGGTTGGGGGCGGGGTAGGCAACATTGACCTGCTCTATACAGCCGGGGCTGCGCAGGTAAAAGACCATGTTTTCAATCCCGATTTGCGGACTCGGATCCTGCCGCCTGCGCTGGGTGACAGCGCGGGGGTATTTGGCGCGGCTATGCTCTGGGCTTAGCCCGGGCCTTGCGCAGCAAGGCGATCAGCGAGACCAGCGTCCAGGTAGCCTCCAGGACCGTAAAGGGGATGGAGCCCAGCAACACCGAGGAAGCGCAGGCCAGGGCTGCGCCCGTGGCATTGAGCCAGAGATAGGCGTAGCTGTCCTGAGGCAGCCGGCCGGACAAGCTGAGAAAATAGGCCAACAGGATGCCGCTCACCCCCAGGGTGCCGAGGATATTGGCCAGATTCATAGCGTCTTTATTCCAGGTCCCGCCGAGAGGTATAGTACCCGAAGACCCAGCCTTCGAAGCCCTCGCCCTTTACCTGATACCAGTAGTCTTCCCGTCCGTCGAGGGTGGTGCGCTGCCCCCGGGTCAGGATGGTGCAGACCGTATTGAGTGCCAGCTGCTGAACAGGGGGGCCGCTCTCTGTACTGGGTGCATCAAACAGGGGCGTATTCGTTTGGGTAATGAAGAGCTTGTCCGCTCCGGAGGGAGGCTCTCCAGGAGTGAGCGCGGCGAGGTCGGCCTCCAGAAGAGGTAGGAGCGGAGAGCCGGTGAAGAGGGTGTCGGTATGAATCGCCTTCAGGCGGGTGTAGCGCTCGGCTTCGTCCCGGGTTTGCAGGGCCCGCTGCCGCAGCAGCGCCAGCTCGACGTCCTTCTGGTTAAAACTCATGCGCAAGCCCTGACGCGCCCAGCCTTTCTTGCGCTTCATCCAGCCCGAGATATGGTGCCACCCTTGCGGCATGATGCTGTCCTGGATGACCGCCACGATTTCTCCCGGCAGGAGTTCATCGTTGCGTAGGGTCATGGGATCGGGACGGCGGTAGAGCTGGGCGGTCTCGATGATGACCGCGAGGCGGCTTTGCGGTTCAAAGAGAAAGTCATGAACCCAGCCTTCCTGCCCATCCTTCAAGCGGATTTTCAGATAGTTGCGATCCTTTTTTTCTACATAGGTCTCTTCGCCCAGCATCTCCACCCGCTCACCATAGTAGATGGTCTCTATGTAATTGTTTTTGCCCTCTTTGGTCAGAGCCGCTTCGCCCGGCTCCTCTCGCAGGCCTACCTCGGGCCATACACAGATCGCTACCTTCTCAATCGGTACGGCTTCCGGATCAGGCGGGGGAATGTCGGTCTCCTCACCGGAATAGGCGCCTGAGGTGGTGCCACTTGTGCAGGCCGCCACTGCCAGCAAGGCCAGCAGGGCCAGGGGCAAACGAATGAAGGTCAGGAATACGTGCGAGCGAGCAGGGGTGGACATATCCTCGGTCATCTTCCTGCAAGTTAGGCGATCAATGGCTATTTATCAACGCAAGCCGCATTGGGTCAAGGAAGGAGGAGTATATCGGGTTTTTCCGGAGAATCGTATGGAAGGGCAAGGCCATGGATCATGGGCGCAGCACTGCGTTTGGGCATATGGCAGCGAAGATGCAAATTGAAGTATGGAAGAGATGGTGATCATCGGTACCGGAGGTTTTGGGCGGGAAGTAGCCTGGCTACACGCGTGCCTGGGGGCCGCGGCCCCCCGTCTCAAAGGCTGGATCGGGACGTCTGATTCCGGTCCTTCTCTGATGGGGCATCCCATCCTCGGAGATGACGACTGGGCCCTGGCCCACCTGTCACGGGCATGTGGCTTTGGGGTCGCCATCGGCGACCCCAAGCGTCGCCGGGAGGTGGCAGGTCGATATGAATCGGCTGGCTTTCAGGCAGTAACCCTCATTCACCCCGCGGCCCAGATGGGGCCGCAGGTGACGTTGGGTGCCGGATGCATCATCTGCGCCGGGGCAGTTCTGACGGTAGACATCCGCCTGGGCCGACACGTGATCGTCAACCTCAATGCCACCATCGGGCATGATGCAGTGCTGGGAGATTTCGTCACCCTGGCCCCAGGTGTGCACC
>RFHL01000565.1 GCA_003696875.1 Bacteroidota bacterium
CACCGAGACTGATCAGTTCGGTTACGATGGGGCCCGGGGCCGATGAGGCTTGATTGCCTGTAGCAGCATCCGGATCAAGGAGGGCATAGCCTTCGTCTAACCCCAGCAGGTAGCGATCTCCGGGCAGGGGGACTACCGTTTCATAGCCAGGTACCAGCGTCACCGGCAGTGACTGTACCTGGTCGCCTTCTACATAATGCAGCTCAAAGGGGGTCGCCCAAAAATAACTGCCCGCCCGCCCCGGCAGGAGGCGGCTATTCTCTTTGGGGAGGTCGGGAGCGGGAAGTTGCCCCGGCTCCACCAGCCGCTGGGTCGTGGTATCCCATTGCAGGCATTGGTCGCCCGCCTGTACATATACCTGGCCCTGCAGGCTGGTCAGGTACAGGTTGCTCGTATCGGGTAGCCCTTCGGCCGGTCCGATAGACTGAACTTTCACCACGCTTTGGAGACTGTCGTCGAGCCACAGACGATGCAGGCCCTGATAGGGATGCGCCACCCAAAGGGTGCCGCCAGGGTCGAAGGCCAGGTGGCGCACCGCCTCGGTATGACCTTGTACCCGGTGGCTGCAGGTCCAGCGGCCGGCCCGCTTTCGCAGCATAACCAGCCCGCTATAGGTGCCCTGGATGAGGTAGTCAGGCCGGCCGGGTACCGGCCGGGTGATCCAGCCGCCGGTGACCTCCGAGCGCCATTCCGGTCCGGACGGCCTGACCGCAAAGGTGCCGGCATTATGTCCGCAGAGCAGTTCGCCGTCGGCCTCGATCAATTCCCATACCTGACCCTGCGTGCCTTCTATCAGCTCAAAATCGGTGGCCCCGGCAGGCCGGGCATAGAGGCCGTGGTTGGTCCCCAGGTAAAACCAGCCTTGTCGCTCTGCGGCGGCATAGGCGGTCCCCATTTTTCCCACCCTGTCGGGATAGTAGCGCAGCGGGCTGTTGAGGGCGATGAGGTCCACGCCCTTGTCCAGCCCCGCCCAGAGCTGCCCGTCCTGGTCCTGGAACAGGGCCAGGATGGTGTTGTTTTGCAGGCCCTTGGCCTGGTTGAGGTGAAAGCGCAGGGTCCCCTCCGGGCTCAGCACGTAGAGGCCGTTGAGGATGGTGCCGAAGGCATAGTCCCCATTTTGAAGGGCCAGGCCCCGGTTGAGCTGGTAGCGGGCCAGCTCTGGCGCCACCGCCTGCCCCCAAGGTTGGAGGCGGCCCCCGGCATAGTGAAAGATGCCCTGATGGGCCGTCCCGATCAGCAGGCTGCCCCCTGGCGCGGGGAGGATCGCCATCACCGCCTGCTCGGCCAGGGCCTCCGTGCCGGGCAGTACCTGCAAGCCCCGGTCCGGCCGGAGTTCCAGCAGGCCCTGCCCCCGCGCCTGCACCAGCAGCCGGTCCCCGATCCGGAAGGCAAACATTACCGGTGCATCGCCCGGCGGCCGCAGCGGCTGCACCCGCTCCCCATCCCAGAAGTACAGCGTCGCAAAGGACTGGAAGCACACCCAATCGTCCCCCAGGACGATATGCCAAATCTCCTCCCTCGGCCAGTGCGGCCCAAAGACCGCCTCACTCAGGCTGTGGTACTGAAAGTGCCCCAGCGAATCGTAGGCCCAGTAGCCAAAAGTGCCAAAACCCCCGCAGAAGATACGCCCCTCCCGGTCCGCCGCCACCGCCCGGACGATCTGCCGGCCCGGCAGGTAAAAGGTGGCCCAGCTTGCCCCATCGTACCGAAGCAGGCCTGCGGAGTTGGCCACGTACATGCGCCAGTCTGGCCCCTGGGCCAGGGCCCAGTTTTGGTTCTTGGCCTGTATGCCTTGTTGGGAAAAGGAAATCACCTTGGGGACTTCCTGGCCAGCCAGGCTTTGTCCGCCCAGCCAAAGGGCAACCAGGATCCAGCTCAGGTGTTTCATAGAACAAAAGTAAGGATTTCTATGGCATGACGGGGACGGCAGCCACCTCTGGTTTTCCCGGCTACGGCTTTCCCTTACCCATCAGATTTGTGCCTGTCGGTATGAGCAACTCACGTTCTAGGCTTCACAATGCATTGCCATTCACCCCGGCTTTTGCGTATCTTGATCTCCTGATGAAAGATGACCGCTACATACAGGCCATAGAGGAGGTGCTACGGCAGATGGCCGAGCTGGAGCGCCACCTGAGCGAAGCTTCGGGAGAAGGAGAGCGACAACGGCTGACCCGGGCGCTTCGCCTTCGAGAGAAGCGGCTGGAACGCATGACACCTTTCCAGTTTCGCTTGCAGTTGCGCAACCTCTGTCTGAAGGCCGGGGTTCAGGGAAATTTTCTCTGACGCCTCTGGCCGGGTAGAGCAGGCTGCTGGCTGGCCGATTCACTCCTTTGGGCCGCTCCATGGTTGATCTATTGGCGATTATTGGTACTTTTAGCGAAGCACAATCCCTACTTTTGGAGGCGCCTGGCGCATTCCGGTTTTTGTCTTCTATTTAATTGGGTAACATTCGTGGAAATTCTGGGAATCGATGTCGGAGGGACAGGGATCAAAGGGGCGCTGGTCAATACCGAAACGGGTGAGCTGATCACCGAACGCAAGCGGATCCCCACCCCGCAGCCCGCCACGCCGGTGGCGGTGACCAAGACGGTTAAAAAGCTGGTCGATTTTTTTCAGTGGAAAGGCCCCATCGGATGCGGTTTTCCGGCTCCGATCCAGCATGGTGTGGCCCGCATGGCCGCCAACATCGACAAAGCCTGGGTGGATCTGGACGTGGAAGAGATGTTTCTAAGGGAAACCGGCTGCCAGGTGTCGGTGATTAATGACGCTGATGCCGCGGGCCTTGCCGAGGCCAATTTGGGGGCTGGGCATGGCCGGCCTGGACTGACGCTCCTGCTCACCATTGGGACCGGCATCGGGAGCGCTTTTATTATCGATGGCCAGTTGGTCCCCAATTCCGAGTTGGGGCATTTGCGCTTCAAAGGAGGCATTGCCGAGCATTATGCCTCGGATTCTGCCCGAAAGAAGCACAACCTCAGCTGGAGCGAATGGGGCAAGCGCTTCAACGAGTACCTCAACCATGTACACGGATTGTTTTACCCTGATCTGGTGATCCTCGGTGGGGGGGGCAGTAAGAAATTTCACAAATACGAAGCATACCTTGACGTACCGTCCAAGGTGGTTCCGGCCGAGCTCCTCAATCAGGCTGGTATTGTGGGGGCAGCCCTGTCCGCCCAGCAGTTGATCAAGCGTTCCCAGGTCGCCAAGTAAACCTTGCTGACCCTCTCATAACAAGAACCCTGAAAACCGGTGGGTTTCCAGGGCGATATAAATCAAACAGGGAAGCGGTTTGCCGTGTTGGGGGGAGAAAACTCGCCGGCTACCTACACCGGCGAGTTGCTCAAGTAACCTATATCAAACAGACTTTCACTATGGCTCGTTTGAGGGCCGCAGGCGAATAGCTTTTGACCACGCCCTAAAGCTAGGCCTCCTCGCTTTGGTGACAAATGACTTTTTCCGGCTGAGCGAATGATAAAAGTCACTGAAAGTCACTGTTTGTTTCTCGGGCATGAGCCGATCTGCATGCAGCCCTCCGAACCAATTCCGGCTTCGCCAGTTATAGCGAGGACCGGCTTTTGGAATCCAACCGGATTTTCTGCTTTTTTTGATCCCGTAGCTTCTTTTCAGGCCATTTTCGTAATCCTTCCTATGTCAGGGCGCTGGACCATTTTTGTCTCCCTGTTTGCCATCAGTCTTGCGCTGTGGGGAAAGCCCTTATGGGCCCAGCCGGCCTATTGGGCCGGCACAGAACAGGTGTTTCTGACGGAGGACCGGCAGCGCCTGCTCGTTTTCCTGGATACCCCGGGGCTCGGTCCGGAGGCCTTTGATACGCTGGGATGGGGCGTCTCGCACCTCCAGGGGGCTGGCAGCAGCCCTCTATCCGATCATTGGTTGATTCATTTTCATACCTCATCCTCCCTCCCTGCTGAGCAACTGGCGCAAGCCCTGCTTGCGGACCCGGACCACCTGCGGGGAGCTACCTACGGCCATCGCCTGCCCGACGGCTTGCCGGTTTTACTCACCCATCGCATCCTTTTTCATCCGGCCCCTACCTACGATGCTACTGCTTTTCGAGTAGTTTGGAGCACCTTCGGCGGCGTCGAACAAGGCCAGACTGCCACGGGAATCCACTGGATACGCACGGCCGATTTGGCTCAGGTCCTTCCCCTTTGCCAGGCCCTGCAGGGAAGTGGTTTGGTAAGGTGGGCGCATCCTGATTTTTTGGTGGAACCCACTCCCGCCAGCGATCCGCTGTACGGGCAGCAGTTTTACCTGCACAACACCGGGCAACTGGTGGACGGGCAGGCGGGCGTTGCAGATATGGACATTGATGCCCCCGAGGCGTGGGGCTACACCACCGGCAGCCCCCTGCTCAAAGTTGCGATTATGGACAATGGTCTGGCTCCACATGAGGACCTCAATGACGCCTTGGGCCAGAGCCGTATTCTCCCCGGTTATGACATCATGGATCCCCTCAATGGTACCGGGGCGCCCGCCACGAATGACGAATGCCATGGACAGGGCATCGCGGGCCTGCTCTCAGCCTCTCACAATGCCCTGGGTATCCGGGGCGTAGCCCCGGAGGTGAAGCTTCTGCCTGTTTACATGCCATTTTCGCCCCTCAACCCCCTCTCCGCCATGGCCGATGGCCTCAACTGGGCCTGGCAAAACGGGGCAGATGTGATGTGCAATGCCTGGACCTACTACACCTGTCTGGCCAATCCCTTTCCGGTGCTGACCCAGGCTATTGACGATGGCCGGACCCAGGGGCGAGGCGGTTTGGGGACCACCTACGTATTTGCCGCCGGCAACAACAGCAGCTGCGTGGGCTTTCCTTCCAGCCTGCCAGGCGTGCTGGCCGTAGGGGCAATCACCCATACCGGGCAGGTTGCCCCCTATGCCAATACCGGTGCGGCGCTGGATCTGGTCGCGCCCACTTCGGGCGCCGTAGACAATGTGCGTACCCTCGACCGCATGGGTCCCGACGGCGTCAACACCAATGGGGTAGGGGACCTGCCCAACCTTCATTACACCCGGCTGTTTGGGGGTACCTCGACCGCCACGGCTCTCACCGCCGGCGGCGCGGCCCTGGTGTTGTCAGCGTTTTCCTACCTGACGGAAGCGGAGGTGCGAAACCTGCTCACCCAGTCGGCGACCGATATGGGAGCTCTGGGCTGGGACGATAGCACCGGACACGGTCGCCTCAATCTCTATGATGCCCTCACCCTGGGGAATACTTTGTATGCCCTGCCATATTCAGAGGTGGAGGGGGAAAAGGTAGCAGGCGAAAGCCGCTTGGTTTGGCTACAGCAGCCACCGCAGGGGCTGTTGGTACATGGACTGCCCACTACCAGCCAGGCCTGGCAGGCCGTCTTGGTGGATAGCCGGGGGGTGGCGCTCGCCCGGCGACAAGCGCCGGCAAGCGCGGATGGCCGCTGGCTGTGGTCGCTAGATCCTTTGCCTGCCGGTTTATATGTCCTTCGGCTTCAGACCCCTGGCCTGCCGGCCTTCACGCTGCGCTTTCGTGTAGACGGGACCTGGAGGTAGCTGATCCGGTTGAGCTGGGCCTGGAGAGAATCACGCACCACGAAGAAGTCTTCCGCCTCCCGCCGCGGCAGCGGCGCGGCATAGGGGAGCACCTCCTGGCGGGGATCTACTTGTACGCCATTTTTCCAGAAGCGGTAACAGACGTGGGGGCCACTTGCCAGACCGGTTTGCCCCACATAGCCGATGATCTGCCCCTGCCGTACTGAAACCCCTTGTTGGATGCCTTCCCCGAAGGCCGAGAAATGCAGGTACTGCGTTTCGTAGGTGCCATCGTGACGGATCTTGACGTAGTTGCCGTTGTTTTGGGTAAAGGTGGCCGCCGTCACCACGCCATCGGCCACCGCCAGTACGGGGGTGCCTTCTGGGGCGGCGTAATCGGTGCCCATGTGGGGCTTCACCTTTTGCAAAACCGGATGGAAA
>RFHL01000566.1 GCA_003696875.1 Bacteroidota bacterium
ACCGTGCCCGAGATCAACGCCTATTTTGCCTCCGACCTGATGGTGAGCAAAGTGCGTGACCTGATCGGAGAACTCAATGGCCTGCAGGACACCATCAAGGCGGGGGACCTACAGGCTCAGCTCAATACCCTGCGGGAAGATGCCATCCGGCAGCTCAAGGATCGTACGGACCTTTTTGTCGAAGGTAGCAACATCATCAGGCTGGGGCGGCACCCCTTTTCGGTCAATACCCAGGCCCTTGATGTGACCATCGTGCCCCGCGACGGGGAGATGTGCCTGCATCTCGCCGGGACCAATTTTTTTGCCAACATAGACGATCAGGCATTCCTCGCCACCCGTCCAGTCTGGGACCAGCAACTCCCCTCGGAGAACGCCGAGGTTTACCGGGCCGAGTTTTTGGCCTATCAGATGTTGCAGCACCAGCCGGTGCGGCCAGATCCCCAGGGCAAACTCACCGAAATCGTGGCTGAGGTACAGACCTTTATGGCGACCCGCTATCAGGAGGGCTATCTCAAAGGCGTCCACGATCAGGATGCGGCCCGCATCCTGCAGGCTTTGTTGGACATTGAGGGCCAGATGGGCCTTTTGCGTTATGCGCCCGAAGTGAGAGCCTGCGCCAGCCTGTTTTGGCATGGCTTGGTGCCAGAAAAAATCCGGACCCACCTGCAATACCGGATCAAGGGCGCCGGTATGATCCGGGAGCTTTTTCCGGATACCGAAGCCTCTCAGGCCCTGATTGAAGACCTCACCACGCTGATCGAGCAGGATGAGGTGTTGGGCAGCCTGTTTGGGGCCGGCTTGGCCGCCGAGGCGGCGGCCTATCTTTTCGATGAACTGTCCACAAACGACAGCTTTGTCATCAGTGGCGAGGCCGCCGATGCCTATCAGCAGTTTGAGCAGCATCTGAAGAAGCGACGCTTCAGCGAGCGCTTCGAGACCTCTCTGGCCCGGCTGGCCGAGGCGCCTGAGGCCCGCTACGAATTGATCCGGGACTGGGTACGGGCCTTTTCCCAGCAGGAAGGCGGCAACCTGCGCGCCCCGGGGCTGGTAGAGGAAGTGGCGGCGCTCCTGTTTGGTAACCAATATGACATCAAGCGCGTGCAGCGCCTGTCGCTGGTGCGGGACATCCCCGGCATGGCCGGAGAACATGCCGTTCTGTCCGAAGGCATCTACCATCTGGACTACCATGCTTTCCTGCGCAAGTTGCGCCGGTTTGAGGCTGAGGTGGTGCCGGCCTTTGCCCGCTACCAGCAGCGGAAAAAAGAGCTGATCCAGCAGGCACGGGAGCGCCTGCGGCTGGAAGAGTTTCGCCCCCGGGTGCTGACCTCCTTTGTTCGCAACCAGCTGATCGACCGGCTTTACCTGCCCATCATCGGCGACAACCTGGCCAAGCAGATCGGCACGGCCGGCGAGCAGACCCGGACCGACCGGCAGGGCCTCCTCCTGCTCATTTCGCCACCCGGCTACGGTAAGACCACCCTGATGGAGTACATCGCCAACCGCCTGGGCCTGATTTTTATGAAAATCAACGGTCCTGCCATCGGTCATCAGGTGACCTCACTCGACCCGGCTGAGGCCCCGAATGCCGGGGCCAGAGAAGAGGTGGAGAAGCTCAACCTCGCCCTGGAAATGGGCGACAATGTGATGCTTTACCTCGATGACATCCAGCATTGCAACCCGGAATTTTTGCAGAAGTTCATCTCCCTCACCGACGCGCAGCGGCGGATTGAAGGGGTTTACCAGGGCAAGACCCGGACCTACGATCTGCGGGGCAAGAAAGTCGCCGTCGTAATGGCGGGCAATCCCTATACCGAGAGTGGCGAGAAGTTTCGCCTGCCCGACATGCTCGCCAACCGCGCCGATACCTACAACCTCGGCGACATCCTCGGCGACAACGACGAGGCCTTCAAACTCAGCTACCTGGAAAATGCCCTGACCTCCAATCCGGTCCTGCATCCCCTCTCGACCCGGTCGCAAAAGGACATCCTCAATGTGATCAAGCTCGCTGAGACAGACCAGGCCGAAGGCCTGGAATGGGAGAGCAACCTGAGCACCGAGGAGATCGCGGACTATGTTTCCGTGATGAAAAAGCTGCTCGTCATCCGGGACGTGATCCTCACCGTCAACCAGCAGTACATCGCCTCGGCGGCGCAGGCCGATGTTTATCGCACCGAGCCTCCCTTCCTGCTCCAGGGCTCTTACCGGAACATGAACCGGCTCACCGAAAAGGTGGCGCCCATCATGAACGACCGGGAGTTACAGACCCTCATTCTATCCCACTACGAAACCGAATCGCAGACCTTGACCTCCGGGGCGGAGGCCAATCTGCTCAAATTCAAGCAGCTCACCGGCTGGGCTACACCCGAGGACGAGCGTCGATGGGAGCAGATTCGGGAGATGTTTTTGCAGCAAAAGAACCTCAGCGCCGACCGACTCACCCAACTCGTGGCCGAGATGTCGGCCTTTTCCCAGGGCTTGCAGGGGATCCGGGAGGTGCTGGAAAAGGGGATTAAGCCCTGAGATGCCGGCTGCTTCCTGGTCTTGGCACGTTGGAAAATCCGCCTTACGGGCCTAAATTGCCTTCTCATCCGGGGCAGGCGCGTCCCGTTACATCTCACGCCATGTCTATAGAAATCAGAGGATTACGAAAATCGTTCGGGGAGAAGGAAGTCCTCAAGGGGATCAACTTCACCTTTGAGATGGGCAAGATCAACATGATCATCGGGGCGAGCGGCAGCGGCAAAAGCGTGATGCTCAAGTGTACCGTCGGGCTGCACAAGCCCGATCAGGGACAGGTCCTTTACCACGGCGAAGACTTTCACCTCGCCGATCACCGTCACCAGAAAAACATTCGCCGGGAGATTGGCATGCTTTTCCAGAACTCGGCCCTCTTTGATTCCATGAATGTCGAGGACAATGTGGCCTTCCCCATCCGGATGTTTACCAACCAGAGCCAGAAGGAGATCCTCGACCGGGTCAATTTCGTGCTGGAGCGCGTCAATCTGACCGGCGTGAACAAGCTGTTGCCCTCGGAGCTCTCCGGCGGGATGCGCAAGCGCGTGGGCATCGCCCGCGCCATCGCCATGAACCCCCGCTACCTCTTTGTAGACGAGCCCAACTCAGGACTTGATCCCCTTACGGCCTCGGTAATCGACAAGCTCATTCAGGAGCTTACCTACGAGTACAACATGGCCACCATCGTCGTCTCACACGACATGAACAGCGTCATGAACATTGGGGACCGCATCATGTTTCTCTATCAGGGCGAAAAGGAGTGGGAAGGCACCAAGCACGAGATCCTCAACTCCGGTAGCGAAGCCCTGGATAAGTTTATTTTTGTCTCGGATCTGATCAAGCGCTAGCCGCGCTTTCTCCGTTTGCCTATGTCTCCCCAAGCCCGGATTGACGCCCTCACCGAAGAGCTGAATCGTCACAACCACGCCTACTACGTACTGGCCCAACCGACCATCTCCGACTTTGAGTTTGACCAGAAACTCAAGGAGCTGGAGGCCCTGGAGGCCGCCCATCCCGAGCTGCGCCGGCCCGACTCGCCCACCCTGCGGGTAGGGGGGGCGATCACCAAGGATTTTCCCACCTTCCGGCACCTGCGGCCTATGCTGAGCCTCAACAACAGCTATTCGCTGGAGGACATCCGCGAGTTTGACCGGCAGGTGAAAGAGCTGGCCGGCGGGCAGCCGTACGCCTATCTCC
>RFHL01000567.1 GCA_003696875.1 Bacteroidota bacterium
CATCAGTCGCAGCCTACTTTTTCCAGCTCCGGATCGATCAGCATCAGAAACTGATAGTTGGTCCGGAGTCGGTGAAAGGGGCTGCCTTCTCCGATCATGGAGGCGAGCACGATCTGGTCCGGAAACTGCCGCTTGGCCCGGCGTACCAACTCTCGAAAGGCCTCATACTCCGCCAGTGGCTTATAGTCCTGCATCATATCGGGCAAGTAGCGCGAGACGGTGAGCACCTGTCCCGCTACCGGCGACTCCGGAAAGAAATTGAGTCGATGCGCCAGGCTGGGGAAGGTCCATTTGAAGGATTTTTCTATGTCGGTGTGCAGCGCCCCAAACTGGGCAAAGTAGTTGCCCGGCTTCAGCCGGGGGGCCAGCGTCAGGAAGTTCTGATACATCCGGGCCTCCCGCTCAGGCCATTTTTCCGGAAAAATCATGGCCCGGATTATTCCAAACTCCATGCCCTCCAGCACATTGATCGCGATGAGCTGCACCAGCTCGTAGTCTGTGCCCCAGTAGGTGCGGTAGGCTGCTTCCTGCCGGTCGAGGTCCCGCTGTAGCCGCTTGAAAAAACGCTTGACCTGCCGGCGGTCGTAGTATGGCGACTGATGCAGGTCCCGGAGCTGTTGCATGCGCCGGGCGATGCTAGCCGGCGGATCGCCAGCGGGCAACATGGTGTGCAGGGCCTGGAGCGCCAGTTCTGGTGCATGCTCCAGGTCGATACCCGTTACCTGAATCCGATCGGCTTCAGGCAGGCTTTGGTTGTAGGCATAGAGGGCCTCAAACATGGCCATCTGATCCTCGGGACATACGGGTAGGTTGGTCACTACTTTATGTAGCAGGCGCTCGTCACCGGTTTCCAGATAGCGGTTCAGCAGATAGCCATAGCTGTATCCGCCCTCCAGAATCAGGTGACGCACCCCGGCCGTCTGATGCAGATAGCGCAAAAACGCAAATTGTATGGGCGAATTGATGGTGCGCCAGTGTTGCTCGGCGGTAAAGAAAAAGCGGTATGACTCAATGACTGGTTGCAGCAGGGCAAAACCCGAGGAGGTATCGGATTCTGGTACCAGCGACATGGGCTGGAGGTACGTGCGCCAGTAGAGGCTGTCCAGCGGCTGGGCGGACAGTGGCTGCAGGGAGAGCAGGCAGACAAGGGCAAGGAGAATACGCATAGCAGAAACAAACTGGTCTGTTTCTTATTCTGTTTTGGGAGGCAAAATGTTTGCACCCGGGACCGGAAAAGGGCGTCCCGACGGGGAATGTCCGGATATTCGGTGATTCGGCGCGTATGGGCCTCCGGCTTGCACGCCTGCTCAATGGAGAGAAACCTCCTCGAAGCACCCGCGTTCAATTCATTGTACAGCCTTGAAACACAAGCTTTTTCGCCTAGCCCCGCTCTGTTATCCCAGCCATGTTGGCCAAGTCATTTGACTTCCTTTCAGCACCTTGTTAGCCTTTCCTTTTCGCTCTTTCCCCGGACCATGCGGTCCAAACCCAAAAACACCATTTTCCAGCCATGATGCCTGTAACTCCCGCCCTCCCGGCGGGAGTTTTTTTAGGATGTTACCAGGGGCATCCCGACGGCGATGTCTCCGTCGCCTTCGTGGAGCAGGTTCATCCCAAAGAGGACTTTATGGGCTTGCCGGCGGTAGGTCGAGAGCGTGCGCAGCGGTTCGGGGCTTCGCGCCCCGGTTGCCTGATCGGTGGTTACGACTTGGCAGCGGGCGCAGGGTTTGACCGGATAGAAGGTGATCGGCCCGAGCTGAAGGGAAGTCCAGGTATCTTCGTCATGGGCCTCGCCTCCGCTAAAGACCAGGTTGGGGCGGAAGCGGTCCATCGGCACGGGCTGTGCCAGCCGATCATTGAGGTCCTGTAACGAGGCTTCGCCTATGATCAGGGTGGGATAGCCGTCGGCGAGGCTCACCCCTTCCTGCCCGCGTGCGTATCGCGGGTCTACGGGGCGGTGGCTCGTATCCGGCTGGTAGACCAGCCTGCAGGGCCGGCCCAGCGTCTCTGTAAACCAGGCATCGGCCAGGGGAGACACGGCCTGTACCAGGACCTGGTCATCCCAGATCTGGGCGGTCAGCCAGATGTCGGTCTCGGGTTCGGAGGGGATCAGGAGGGGTTCGCGGTCCTCGTGGCGGTGCTGTACGAGCAGTTCGTCCCCGCGTAGCGAGAGACTCAGCCGGGCCATGCCCGGCAGCTCGCGTTGCGAGAGGAAGCGGCCTGCTTCATCGACCAGCATCCAGCGCCGGTCCAGGTGCAGGCCCCGATCGCCCACGCGCCAGCGGGGAAGGGAAATCCCGCCCAGCGATTTGATGGGATACACGAAGAGGCCCGTAAGGTGGTAGGGAGATGCCATGCGTGCAGAGACGAGCGTGGCCGATCAGTGCTCAATCAGGGAGATGGTCCCAAAGTCAGCGGTACAGATGACCGAGGTGGCCTGTTCGGGCTTGCGCTGATAGGCGGCATTGACCAAGGTGTGTTTGTCGGTTACCTGAAAGCCTTCGGCGGCTTCGACCTCTACAAACATGCCTGTGCGCAAGACGACCCGCACGGGTTGATCCTCATCCACAATCAGGGTGCAGCCGCCTACGCCAGACTGAAGGTAAATGGTGGAAGGAGCCGGGCGGCTACCGCCCAAGATGAGGGTGGTTTCGCCCATGTCGTTGCGGACGGTGACCAGTTTGGCCCGGGCGAGTTCCAGATACTTGAGGAAAATGTCGCCTTTGGCGGCGTGGATGTCCATTTTCTCCATCTCAATCTGATTGGGCTCGGTATACATCACCACCACGTCCGAGAAGGCCGAATTGATGGAGAGGTTTCGGAGGGTGAGACCAGAGAGGTCCAGACGCGTGGCCCCTACGCCCAGATTGAGGGCGAGGTCGGTGGAGATGGTGGGATCGGCGATGTATTCGGAGCGGCAGCGCTCCTCTCGTACGTAGGTATCGAGGTGAGAGAGCTGATCAGCGAGTTGAAGACTATTGGTGGTCAGGCGGTGGGTGCGGTGGGCATCCGGGGGAGTGGGGCGTTGGGGATGAAAATAGACGACCCGCTGCTCATTGCCGTAGCGGTCATGTTGTCGCTCCACCCGGTGCCGAATCTGGGAGTCAGGGGACACGAGATGAGAAACACTCATCCCACAGGTACCAGAATTGCGGAGAAAGAGTTCTCCGGAGGGGACCTCAATATTGAGGTACATATGGGTGGTAACCCCATCAGACCAGAGGGTATCCGAGGTCCGGATGACCTGCTGGGCGCCGGCCTGAAGTGTCCCCAAAAGAGCCGGAAGAAATATGAGTAAATTCCTGAATTTCATGCTACTTACCATTACGAACTGCCTGGCAGAATGTTGGGCCAGGTTGGATGCCTGGAATGTCCCCTACCGAGGCAGAGGATTGAACGATTCCAACATGTTCAGGTTGCACAGAAGCGATTGAACCGCCAAATTGGTAGTTTTGCCGGTGTCTGCTTGGGGGCTACTCCCCAAAATTAAACAATTATTTCATTTTCCTTGCCTGTATGCCCCAAGAGTTACGGGATATTGAGCCCTTCTACGGGTGGCTGCACTTCTATAGCCACGACCGGGACCCCTATTCGCCTTTTCACGAGGTGGAGCACAATCTGTTTCAGTACGATCGCTCTATCAATGCCATTCCGGCCCATCCGCTATGGGACGACATTGCCTCTGAGAGCCTGCTGGTCAAGATTCTCTACGTCCACTACGGGCAGGGCTATGCCATCATTGAGCTCTTTGGTGAGTGGAATGACCTGTATGACAATGATTTCAAACTCCTGTCGGAAAACTGCCTCACCTATCTGGTCGATCGGGGAGTGGACAAGTTTATTCTGATCTGTGAGAATGTCTTTCATGCCTATCTGGACGCCGATGATTACTATCAGGCGATGTGGGAAGAGCTGGATCATGGCTGGATCTGTGCGCTGCGGCTGCGGGAAGAAGTGCGGGAAGAGATGACCCAATACGGCATTGATGCGTATTTCTATTGGAACGACACCCTTGACGAACTAAGGTGGCGGCAAGTCAGGCCCCAGGAACTATATGCCTTGGTTTCGGACTGCATTGACCGCAAACTCTTGCCCTGAAGTTAGCCTTCCTGCCCAAAATCGCCTATCTTTCAAAGAAATTACCTGAGGAAGGCCTGCTCCTGTCCTCATTCAATGTCAGGAAACATGAAACTTTTTGGAACGATTCTGCTGATGAGCGCTTTGCTGACCGTGCAGCCGCTGAGTGGTCAGACGTATCGTCCTGATACCTCCCTGACCTATTCGGCCTTTCTCAAGCAGTGCCAGTACTTTACCCAACGCCAGCGCAAGGAAGTCTGGGTGGTCAACTTCTGGGCCTCCTGGAACGGTGCTTCGCTCTACACCCTACCTCAACTCAAGGCCTTGCAAGCCGACTTTCGCTTAAAACCCGTCCGCTTTGTGAGCATCTCGGTGGACAAGCGCCGCAGCTATTGGGAGCAGCGCCTGCCCCAGTACGAGCTGCCCTGGGAGCAGCTCTTCCTGCCTGATGAGTCTGATTACGAGTTTCTGAAAACGGCCTTCCGGCACAATTCTCTGCCCGCCATTTTTCTGGTCAATGCCCAGGGGCAAATCCGTCGCATGCGCGACGTGGAGGACTTACGGCAGCAACTGACGCAGGCGGCCCGAACCCTGCCAGACGAGCCTTATCAGCCCGTCGGCGAGACAGTCATTGCCGTGAACGATCCCGTCGAGGTCCCGGAGCCGGAGGCGCCGCGTGGGGACGAAAACGGAGCCTGGATCACCCATAAGGTAGAAAACGGCGAAACCCTGTATTCGCTCTACCGCCGATACGGGGTCCCGGTGGAGGAGATCCGGCAAAACAACGGCATGACCGGCAACACCATCAAGGTGGGGCAGGTCCTGAAAATCAAGCCTCGGAAGCCATAGGATCAGAGAATCCGGAACGGTGTGAAGACCTTCGGTTCTGCTTCCGGCCGGGCGACCGGCCCGGCTGTTTGTCGCTGGGGGGCCTCCAACTCCTGCATACGCTGCTTCAGGGCCTGTAGTTGGTGGGTATAGTCCTCGCGCAGCCGCGCTTCGCGGCTTTCGTTTTCCTGGCGCACGGCCTTGAGCTGCTGCTCCAGGCGGGCGACCACCTCTGCGTAGGTTTGGTCGGTCTCCACCAGGCTCTGCTGGAGCTGGGCGATTTCGCTGCTCTGGCCCTTAAACTCGATCTCCAGGGCCGGCAACAGAGCGGCGAGGGCCCGCTCAGCTTCGTCATACTGGGCAAAGAGCCCCTGCAGGCGGGCATTGACCTCCTTGAGCCGCTGATACTGCTGGAGCAAGCCCTTGAATACCGGATCAGGTACCGCCGGGGCCTCCGGCTCCGGAGGCCGCCCACCAGTTGGCTGAGCGACCGTGGTCTTCAGCTTTTGGTTTTCCTGGCGCAGGGATTCCAGCTCGTACTGGAGGCGATCAATCTCTTCGGAGGACATCAGAAAGGAGATATATGCGGTGAAAAGGGCGCTTGGAACGGGTGCACAGGTAGCAACCAAGCAGAACGAGCCCCCGCGAGACCTGGGACTCGTTGCGGGAGCAAAAGACATTTTTATCTGTGATGGAAAAGAATCTGCTCTAAATTAGAGCTTTGTCAACCCGATTCCATCCCTGTCTGCCCGAACGGATAAAATGCCCCCCTGACTGGTTGGGCGCTCTCATATCAGTATAGAGCAGGGTAGCCAAAAAGGGCGGTATCGGTAGCTTCCCCTACTTTTGGTATCTGCATCTATCCTACTCGTGATTTTTGCTTATGGCTACGACTTCTTCCAAGCTGGTCCAGCAGCTCGACGCCGTCAATGAGTACGAGCGCGAACCCATCCCGCCCGGCAAGCGCAAAGGTCTGGGAAGCTTCATTGGCATGTATGCCGGGGAACATACGGCCGGCACCGAGTTTGTGATTGGGCCCCTTTTTGTCGCCCATGGGGTGAGCGCCCCGGATCTGGTCTGGGGCCTGCTGATCGGCAACCTGCTCGCTGTCCTCAGCTGGGCCCTGATCTGTGCGCCCATTGCGGTCCGCACTCGGGTGACCCTCTATTTCCAGCTGGAAAAAATCTGCGGTTCTACCCTGGTCAAAGGCTACAATTTGGTCAATGGGGTCATGTTCTGCTTTCTGGCCGGTTCCATGATTGCAGTTTCAGCCACGGCCGTGGGGATTCCCTTTGATATCGCCATGCCGGGCCTAGGGGACCTGTATCCCAATAGTCTGGGCTGGGTCCTGACGGTGCTGGCAGTCGGGGCCGTGGTTACCCTGATCGCCATCCGGGGCTATGAGCAGGTTTCTCGCTTTGCCAATCTGGCGGCTCCCTGGATGCCGCTGGTCTTCATCGCTTCCGCTCTGGCTGTGCTGCCCGAACTGGGGGTACACAGCTGGCGCGACTTTTGGCCACAGGCCGAGGCCGAGATTTGGACCGGGGTGGTGCAGGAGGGCCAAAGCAAATTCACCTTTTGGCACGTGATGTTCTTTGCCTGGTTTGCCAATATGGCCATGCACATCGGCCTGGCCGATATGTCGGTGCTGCGCTATGCCCGCAAGTGGCAGTATGGCTTCTCCTCGGCCACGGGCATGTACGTGGGCCACTTTATCGCCTGGCTGGCCTCCGGCATCTTGTATGCGGTATGGCTACAAAAGTTTGGCAATGCCGAATTTGCTCCGGGCAAAATCGCCTACTACGCCGCCGGCCTGGCCGGCGCGGCCTGTGTGGTGATCGCCGGCTGGACCACCGCCAATCCCACCATTTACCGGGCGGGGCTGGCCTTTCAGGCCCTCAATCCCCGCTGGAAAACCTGGAAGGTCACCCTGGTGACCGGACTCGTCACCACCCTCGCCGCCTGCTTCCCGGCCCTGGTGATGAAGTTGCTCGACTTCGTCGCCCTCTACGGCCTGCTGCTCATGCCTATGGGCGCGGTGATCGTCATGGACCTCTACGTGCTGCCCCGCCTGGGCATGCAGGACGAATATGCCCGCCGCACCCAGTCCCGCTTCAATGTCGCTGCGGCTGTCACCTGGCTGGGCACCCTGCTGGTCTGCTTGCTGCTCAATTTTACCCAGGGGATTGAGATCTTTTTCCTGGGTCTCCCTGGCTGGTTTATTGCGGCCCTGCTATATGTAGGGATTAGCAAATGGCAGCAAAGAAACCTTCGTGCTCCAGCCGTCTGACTCCTCAAACTCCTCCCCCCATGCCCCGTCTTCTTTTCATGGCACTCTCCGCTACGGGTCTGTTGCTCACCCTGATCCCTTCGATCTTGGTTGTGACCGGCCACCTCGATCTCGCCACCCACCAGAGCTGGATGCTGGGTGGGACCCTGCTCTGGTTTATCAGTGCACCTTTCTGGATGAATAAAAAAACAGGGTGATCCGCTGGGCCCTCATAATCAGCCTGCTGGCCCTATCTTGTCAGCCCACAGCACCCGGTCCTCCCTCCCGGCCCAACGTTCTCTTGATCCAGCTTGATGACCTTGGCTGGGACGATCTGGGCCTGCACGGCAATCCCTATCTGCATACGCCTCACCTGGACCAACTGGGCCGAGCAGCCCTGCGCTTCGATCGCTTCTACGTCCACGCCGTCTGTGCCCCTACTCGGGCATCTCTTCTCACCGGACGCCACTTTCTCAGGACAGGTGTCTCACATGTCCACGGGGGCAAAGACTACCTACATCGCTCCGAGCGTACCCTGGCTGATGCGCTCTCAGCTGGCGGTTACGTGACGGGGATGTGGGGCAAATGGCACAGTGGCAACGGGCCCGGCTATGACCCCTGGGATCGGGG
>RFHL01000568.1 GCA_003696875.1 Bacteroidota bacterium
GAGCGGGACCGGCATCGGCGACTTATGCGACATCCTGTTGATGCCCACGGTTGGGGAGGTGGCGCTGGACGGGCAAATCAAGAGCCGGGATGATTATCCCTACGCCTCGCCTTTTTCTCACGCCAGAGAACAGGCCAGCCCAGGCTATTATGAGGTGTTTTTGGAAAAGCCGGGGGTGGAAGTTGACCTTACGGCCACGGCCCATACCGGCTGGCATCGCTACCGCTTTCCGGAGACGGGCGATCCCTCGGTGGTGATCGACCTGGGTTTTGCCATCAACTGGGACAAGCCCACCGAGGCGATGGTTCGCCTCGAAAATGAGACCACGCTGGTCGGATACCGGCACTCCACCGGCTGGGCCAAAGACCAGCGGCTGTTCTTTGTCGCCGAGTTTTCCCGCCCGATCGGGCGGGTGGTGGCCGCCATCAACCGCGAGATGCAGCCTTTTGCGGGGGAGGTTGCGGGCGAAGCGGTGGCCGTCCAGTGCTTTGTCGCTCCGGACGCGTCGCGCGAACTTCTGGTCAAGGTTGGTCTGTCTTCGGCCAGCGTAGAGGGCGCCCGCGCGGCCTTGGCCGCCCAGCCGGGTTGGGATTTTGATGCCGTACAGGCCGCGGCAGCGGCCGAGTGGGAAGCGGCCCTGGGTACCATCCGGGTAGAGACCGACGATGCCGATCTCCGCAAGACCTTCTATACCGCCCTGTATCACTCCCAGCTGGCCCCCGTGCGCTTTTCCGATCCCATGGGCCAGTACAAAGGCGTCGACGGCGAGGTCAAAACCGCCACGGGCTACACCCGCTACGACATCTTCTCCCTCTGGGACACCTTCCGTGCGGCCAATCCGCTTTTCACCCTCACCCAGCCCGAGCGCGTCAATGACATGATCCGCTCTATGCTGGCGCATTATGAGGAATATGGCCTGCTGCCGGTTTGGGCTTTGCTGGGCAATGAAACCAATACCATGACGGGCTACCACGCCATCCCGGTCATCGTGGAGGCCTACCACAAGGGGTTTCGGGACTGGGACGCCGAACTGGCCTTTGAGGCCATGAAGAAAAGCGCCATGCAGGACATTCGCGGCACCAATTTTCTCCGGGAATACCAGTACATCCCCCACGACAAGGCTGGTCAATCGGTGACCCGTACCCTGGAGTACTGCTACGACGACTGGTGTATCGCCCAGATGGCCAAGGCCCTCGGCAAGGACGAAGACTATGCCTACTTCATGGATCGGGCTAGCTGGTACCGCAATCTCTATGATGCCTCGACCGGTTTCATGCGGGCCAAGCTCGCCGACGGCAGCTGGAAGGTCCCCTTTGACCCGCAATACTCCAGCCATGACTTTGATGTGGCCGAATACACCGAGGGCAATGCCTGGCAGCATAGCTGGTTTGTACCCCACGACCCGCAGGGTCTGATCGACCTGCACGGGGGGCGGGAGCCTTTCATCACCAAGCTGGATTCGCTCTTCGAGATTGATTCCGAGATCCGGGGCGAGTTTGCCTCGGCCGATATCTCCGGACTGGTGGGCCAGTATGCCCACGGCAACGAGCCCAGCCACCACATCGCCTATCTTTACAGCTATGCCGGGGCGCCGGCCAAGGCGGCCGACCGCCTGCGCCACATCATGGCGACCCAGTACAGCACCGCACCCGATGGCCTTTGTGGGAATGAGGACTGCGGCCAGATGTCGGCCTGGTACGTCTTTTCGGCCATGGGCTTTTACCCGGTCAATCCCGCCGAGGGGGTCTACGTGCTGGGCAGCCCGCTTTTTGCCCGCACCGAAATCGACTTGCCCGGTGGCAAGACCTTTGCCCTGGTCGCCGAGGGCGTATCCCAGGAGAACCGTTACATCCAGGCCGCTACCCTCAATGGCCAGCCTCTGGAGCGGGTCTACCTGACGCACGAGGAAGTGGTCGCCGGAGGCGAGCTGCTGTTGCAGATGGGGCCTGAGCCGCACCCGACCTGGGGGACTGCTCCCGAGGCAGCTCCACCGAGCATGAGCGCCGCGATGTAGGACCTGGCTTGCCCGCCTAGCCCTGGGAGAGCTGAGGTTGCAGCAGGTCGTCGATGGAATCCAGCTCGTACAGGGTTTCGATCTGGGTGCAGGCCGCCCGCATGCGGGCGCTGGCCTCCTTGGCCTCAGGAGGCAGCTTGTCTCCTGACTGAGCCCATGTTTGGCGGTCTGGCCACTGCGCATAGGCGATGTAGGTTGCCTCATCCTGCCGGTGCAGCCGGGAGCCCAGGCTCCCCTCATATTGGTAGATGAGCATGGTGAGTTCCCGCCAGGCTATCTCAAAGGCGCCGGCCTGACCGGGCTGAACGTGGAAGGCATAGATGACGGCAAACATGGAGCGTGATTCTTGTTTGGAGAATGAGAAAAAGGCCATATTTACCCAAACCTAAGTCCCTCTGGTCGGAAACAAAAACACCCCGGCTGTCGCGTATCGCGGCAGCCGGGGTGCAGTTTGGTAATATGGGCGCTATTCGTCTACCCCGATCGGTTTCACGTCCTCAAAGGGCGACCATTCGGTCGCCTCGGCCAATTCCCGATAGGCCTGCCAATCCTCGGCAAAGAAGCGGTTGATCCGGGCGATGAAGGGCTTCACCTTGGCGATGAACTGTTGCATGGCCAGCATCTGGTTTGCATTCGGTGCCTCGGGGCTATAGGAGAGGTAGTTGTACAGCCCATTGAGCTGATCGCTCAGTACATCGGGATTATCGGTAATACCCTGCTTGCCGTCCTCATCGGCAAACATGATGTTCATAAGCACCTTGACGGAGTCCTGCATGAGCTTGCCCTGCTGGCGCAGGCTATCGACCTCGGCACTGTTGCCCTTGGGGAGCAGGGCGTTGAGGCGATCCACCAGTTGGCTGGCTTCCCGCAGCTGTTCCGCTGCTTCGGAAAGCTGGGCCACATAGC
>RFHL01000569.1 GCA_003696875.1 Bacteroidota bacterium
GCCCACGGGTGCCGCCGGCTGGTAGAGTTCCCAGTCAAAGACGTACAGCCGCTGGGGATCGTAGAAGAGGTTCCACGGGGTAAAATCCCCATGAGCGGGGGCTACCTGAAGGTAGCTGGCCCGGGGCAGCTGGGCTCGCACTTCGAGGGCGGCCAGCAGGTGGTTCCAGCGGGTGATGCTCAGCCCCTTGGGGGGAGCGCTTCGTTGCAGCAGCTGGATCCGCTCTTGCAGTTCGGCATACCAGGGAAGCCGGTCTATGGCTTGGTTTTCACCCAGTGCGTGGTACCACTGCTGCAGGGCCGCAAAGTGGACTGGCTGCAGGCGATTGGCCTGCCGGGCCCGGGGGGGGCGTACATTGCTCAGGGCCAGCACATGCGGGGCTGGCGCAGGCAGCAGCTCGGGATAGGCCCAGCGTGACAGCTCGGGATGCTCCCGCAGGAAGGCCTGCTCCTGGGCCAGGCGCTGCAGCGCCCCCTGGGTATGGGCGATTTTGAGAAAAAAGGCGGGCCGGCGGCCCTTGAAGCCGGCCACGACGCTCTTGCGCAGGGCCCCGGCTGTGCCGGTAAAAACGGCGAAATCCGTCGCGCCGAGTTCCTCCACGGCAGCTTGCAGCGGCAGGGGCGAGGGCCCCTGCACGGCCACCTTGCCATGGGCGAGCCGGTCCTGCAGACCGAGCTTCGCGGCGACCCGTGCCACCGCGCGGCGCAGCCGCGCCTTGGCGCCCGTAGCGGCATAAAAGGCCAGATAACCGGGCTGACGGCTACCCGCCGGGAAGGCCCAGCGGATGCTGCCATCCGGATTGTGTATCAGTGAAAACCAGGTCTCCCCGTTAGCCCCAACCTTCACTGGTGCTGCTTCCGCCTCGCCCGGGGCCTTTAGGCTCAGAATCTGCCCCAGCAGGGTCATATCAGTCAGGACCGCTTCGGTCTGGATCAGGGGCGTGTGAGTCGTCAGTGTCATGAGGGATAATGCTGGTTAATAGGCTGAAAACCAAATGCTAAACGCTTGCGATCTTACCCCCTTGTGAGGGGATTTTGACCATCAGGCCATAGATGATGAAGAGGTACCACATGATGCCGTAGTTGGTCTCGCCGAAGATCCCAAATTCGGTCAGGGAGTTGACGAAAATGGGAATGAAGACGCCCACGACGAGGTGCTTGAGCACGGCATCCCGCTCCCGGGCAAAGGCCCGGACTGTCAGAACCATCTGAAAGAGGACCACCGCCGCTCCCACCATGCCCAGGTTGAGCAGGACCTGCAGAAAGGTATTGTGGGTCATCGCTCCGGCATAGGCATGCAGGCTGTCAAACTTGTCAGTGGTGCTGATGCGCATAAAGCCATAGCCGAACAGCGGCCGCTGCGGGAAGGAAAAAGTCAACAGGTCGGTCCAGAAGGGGAGCCGTCCCGTCATGCTCATTACTTCGCCCACGTCGCCTTCTTTGATAAAAACTTCTTGCACCACAAAGGGCACCGCTGCCACGCCCCCAGCCACCGCTCCCAACTTGAGCCGAAAGCTGCCGCCGATCAGCACAAAAAAGCCCGTAACCGCAAAAAAGCTGATCATGGATGAGCGGGAGCCGGTCAGGACCAGGGTGTAAACCAGCACCCCCAGCCCCAGCAGGTGCCAGGTGCGGCGTCCTTCGTTGAGCATCAGGGTGTAGATAGCCCCGGCTCCCACGACGATGAGCATGCCCAGCTCATTGGGGTTGATGATAAAGCCGCCCAGGCGGGCCACGGCGCCGCCGTGGGTCTCCCGGTAAAATTTTTCCGGGTCTACCAGCATGCCCACGATAAATACCGCCAAAATGAGGCTGATGCTTACGCCCAGGATGTGGGCCATGGTTTTGGCCGCTCCCCGTTGGTTTTGTTCTCCGGCAATCAGTACCAGTTTCCAGTACCAGTACACAAAGGCCACGCATTCCACGTCCATCACCAGCTGCAGGGCGGAGTAGGGGGCAGAAGAACTCCACATCAGGGAGGCAATGCCCAGCAGCAGATAGAGAACATAAAAAAACCAGGCCAGCACATTGAAATAGGCAAAGGGGTAGGCCCGCCGCCCCATTTCGCGCCGGTAGAGCAGATAGGCAATGCCGGTGAGGAGAATGCGCAGAAAGACTTTGAAGACGCGCGTCACCGCGGCTGATTCGGACACCATGAAGTAGCTCACGATGCGTAGAATCATCATCGTGATCAGGATGCCCAGGAGCCAACCGGTGACGCGTTCGACCTGCTTCATGCGTAGAGTTCGGCGATCATACGTTGGGCAATATGCGACCAGGAAAAGTCCTCCCGGACCATGCGGGCGGCTTCGCCGCCCATGCGGGCAAGGGAGCCGTCTTCGCGCCGCCGGTCTACCTCATGCATCGCCCGGGCGATGGTGCCGGTGGCGATATCGGGCAGGTGGAGGCCCGCCTGATGGGCCACCAGGTAGCTGGCCGCATTGGTTTCGGTGGTCACTACACAAGGTAGCCCGGCCCCGGCTGCCTCGAGCACCCCGGTGGGGAAGCCCTCCGAGCGGGAGGGATGAAAAAAGGCATCGCTGCTGCGCAGCAGCCGGAACTTTTCCTCGCCATATTGACTGCCCCAGAAACGGACATAGGCTGACACCCCGCCTTTGGCGGCCTGGGCTTCCAGCCGGGCCCGGTCGGGCCCGTCGCCGATCAGCCACAGCAGGCCCTGACCGCCTTCTTTTCGGTATTGGATAAAGCCCGCCAGCAGCTGGTCCAGCCCTTTGTAGTGGATGATCAGCCGGCCACAGTAGGAAAAAACCGGGACCGCTTCCCGGGGAGCTGGATCGCTACCGAGCAGCAGTTCGGCCTGGTCCTGTCCGTTGGGAATCAGGACCTTGTGGGGCATGGGCATCAGCCGGTCGGCGGCATCGTACTGGATTTGCCCCAGAAAATGAATGCCCCGGGCGTGGCGGATCATCTCCGACTCAAAGAGCCGGAAGTACAGCCGCTTTTTCCGTCCCCCCCGGTCAAAGGCAAAGGGGCTCAGCGCGCCATGTGGGGAGAAGACATAGGGCACCCCCACGCGGCGCAGCAGCCGTGCCGCCAGATAAAACTCCGGGATGAAGCCGCCGTGCAGATGCACTACGGCCTCCTGCCCCTGCAGGGACCGCAGGGCGGCCCGCAGCTCCGGGTCCAGGCGCAGCTTGTTGCGACGCGCCTGAAACAGCCGTAGCCCGTAGGCCCGGGGCGGCATGTCTTCCAGACTGGGGGTGATGCCCCACAGGCTGACCTCATAGCCCAACTCGGCCTGATGGAGGGCGAGTTGGTGGGCGACTTTGCTGACCCCGTTCATGCGTTCGGGGCGGGCCTTGCCGAGGATGAGATGGATGATGTGCATCAGAGAAGGGTCTATTTTTAGCAGGTTGATTATTGAGGAAGAAAGCGGGCTTGTGGGCGAAGGAGACCGGCGACATACACGGCCTGCATGAGGACCTGCGTCAGGATGACGCCGGCCACTACGGCAAACATCCCCCAAGCCGCCACCAGCGGTGGCGCGATCAGGACGGAGACGCCCGCACTGAGCACATAGGCCCAGAAAAGGGGTTGGGTGCGCTCCAGGCTGCGCAGCGCAAAGCGCAGCGGATAGCCCGGAAAGATGAAGAGATAGGCCGCCGCGTAGGCGGCGAGGAAGAGGCCATACTGGCCGTACTCCGCCCCGTAGAGCAGCCGCAGCCAGAGGCTGCTGCCCCCGGCCATCACGGCCAGAACCAGCGCCAGCCCCAGGCCGGCGCGCAGGCTCACCCGCAGCAGGTACTGCTGCAGACCGGCCGGACCGTCGGCATGCAAGGCCCGGGCCGCCTGTGGCGGCACCACCTGCTCCAGAACCAGAAAGAGCACATGCAGCAGCCCCATGGGCTGCTGCACCATGCGCACGATGCCCACAGCCGCCGCGCCCGCAGTGGCGGCGAGGGCCAGGGTAAAGAAGTTGCCGGAAAAAAACTGGAGCAGCGCGTTGGCGGCGAGCCAGCGGCCAAAGGCGAGATGCCGTCGCCAGACGGCGGCGAGACTTGCCCGTCCCGGCCACCCCGGCCGATGCAGGGCCGCCAGCCCGAAGCTGATGGCCATCAGTCCGAAAAAGCGGCTCAGGGTGAGGGCATCCAGTGCCCAAAGGGCGACTGTCCCCGCCAGCAGCCCGCCATAGGCCAGCAGGTCGCGGAGCCAGGCGGCCTGCCCGCGCTGCCGCAGGAGCAGCCCCCGGCGATACCGATCTTGTAGCAGCCAGGCCCCCATTCCCAGCACAAAGCTCAGCTGTAAGTCGCCGGGGAGGGCTGGCAGGCCCAACCGCGGGCCCAGGCCCAGGATGAGCCCGGCCAGCAGCATCAGCAGGAGGACGCCTGCCAGGCTCAGCCGGGTGACGGCCTGGTCATACCGGCGCGCGGCCTCGCCGCTTTCTTTGGCGCCCAGCGTAAGCATGGGGGTGGTGATCAGCGCCTGGTGGAGGGCGGCGGCGAGCATGGCGCCCATCCAGAGCAGGGCATACTGCCCAAAGCCCTCGGACCCGAGGGCACGCAGCAGGATGACTCCCAGCAGGAAGTTGCTGCCGCTCACGGTCGCCTGGTCCAGCAGGGCCAGGCGCGTGGTGGGGTTCATGCCGGTGAGGGAGAGGCGCTTCATGCTTTGTTCCAGGGTAAAAAGGCCCGCCAGCTGCGCACCTTCCCGAGCCAGATAGCCTGAGGCTGAGCCATGTTCAGGCCTTCCCAGAGGGTGGTTTGTTCCTGTAGGTCGCGCAGGCGGGTGTGCCCCTCGGCGACGAGGAGCAGATTGAGGTCGGCGGTGACGAGCAGGTTGAGGGCGGCCCGCTGCGGCGTCAGGGCCGGCGGGATGACC
>RFHL01000570.1 GCA_003696875.1 Bacteroidota bacterium
CTCTGGCGTGGATACGGGTAACTACCCGGTGCCTCGTACCTATCGTCTGGGGATCAACCTCGAATTCTAAGCCGGGATGGAGACCAGCACACCGCCAGGCGGGGCCGGTCTCAATCCACTTTACAGACTTCACTTATCTCACTTCAATAAAACCGGATATCATGCGAAAACTCGCGAGAAACGCCATTTTGCTCCTCCTGGTGGGGGGTATCGCCATCGCCTGTGGGGAGAAATTTCTGACCCTGGAGCCCCTGAGTGGGCTCACCGAGGAGAGCTTTTTCTCCAATGAAAAAGATGCTCAAGCAGCCCTGGCGGCAGCTTACGATGCCCTGCAGAAGTATGGGGCCTATGAAAACGAATTCCTGGCCAAGATCGAATGGCTGACAGTGGGGGATATGCGAATGGAAGAATCTCCTGCCGACCGCGAACTGGAAGCCTTGGTCTTCAACCCCAATAACAGCCGCTTTTTCCAAATCTGGCAGCGCCACTATCAGGGTGTCGCCCGCGCCAACACCGTGATCCAGCGGGTGCCAGAGATCGAGAACATTGATCCCGAGGTACAGGAGCAGATTGTGGCCCAAGCCAAGTTCCTGCGTGCCCTGTTCTACTTTGGTCTCACCAAGTACTTTGGTGATGTGCCCCTCGTAACGCGGGAGTTTACCGCCGCTGATGATTTCAATGTGACGCGTACGCCGCAGGCCGAGGTCTTTGCCCAGATCGAGCAGGATCTGACCGATGCTGCCAATGTGCTGCCCGATGTATGGGATCAGGAAAACAGCGGTCGTGCGACCAGTACTGCTGCACTCGCCCTACTGGCCAAGGTGCATCTGCACCAGGGCGAGTGGCAGGATGCCGTCAGTCGCTCCGAAGCGCTGATAAACAAGGGGGTTCACGCCCTGGAGAGGGATCCCGGCAATACCAACAGCGCCTACCGCAATGTTTTCTCCAAATTTAATGAGCAGAACGAGGAGATCGTGTTTGCCACCCAGTACCGTGACACCGATGCCGGTGGCTGGGGACAAGACCGGGATGGTCACTTTCTGGCCGCTCGCTCCGCTCCGCGTGGCATTGGGCCTGAAAACGCCCCCTTCGGCGGCTGGTCCAACTGGGTGCCCGAGGCTTACTTTGTCGAAACGGCTTTTGAGCCCGGCGACGAGCGTCGGATCGGTCAGATCATTGGACCGGGTGAGACGCATGATGAGAGTGGTTTTACCATGCCTGACACCGTACCCCCGGGCTACTCCTCGACGGGCTACATCTGCACCAAGTACTGGTGGGGAGCAGAGCCCAACAACAGTGTGTACTCCTCGCAAAACATTCCTGTACTCCGTTATGCCGAGGTGCTCCTCAACTATGCCGAGGCCCTCAACGAAGTAGGTCGTACTGCCGAGGCGGTGGCCGCCATCAACGAAATCCGTAGCCGTGCCGGCCTGGAGGATTTCAACTCAGCCGATCCGGCCGAGGTACTTGATCAGATCTTCAAGGAGCGCCGGGTGGAGATGTTCTGGGAGATGTCCTTCTTCACCGATCTCAACCGCCGGGGGATGTTTGTCGACTGGATTCAGACTTACCGCGACGATGTAATTGACGGCTCGCTGGTGCTGGCTCCCTATATCACCCAGCCGGATTACATCCTGCTGCCGATTCCCACCGGTGAACTGGACCGGAACCCCAATCTGACCCAGAATCCACACTACTAGGATGGGTGTGGGCATAGCGTGGGCCTTCGGCCCGTCCTATGCCTGTTTTGATTGGAAGTGATCATGGCCCCCAACGCATGACAACAGAATGGGGCCATATGAGTGAAGGAAGGCGTGGCGCAGAGCGCCACGCCTTTTTTGTGGGTAAAAGTAGCGCTCATACGGGTTGCCAACCCGTATGAGCGCTATCC
>RFHL01000571.1 GCA_003696875.1 Bacteroidota bacterium
CACCGCCATCATCGCCACCCAACAGACTATCGAGATTCAGATCGCCTCCATCACCTCCCAGTGAGTCACCCCCACCGGCGTCTTCTCCCCCCATGCCAAGGAGCTGGTCGATTTCCTCCTGGGAAAGGCTGCTGCTATCATCTGCCATAGCTTGAATATCGGCCTGCTCAGGTTTTTGGATGATGAAAATCGGGCACTGCGGCGGGCCGCTCGCTCAATGGTCGGAACCCTGGTCCCATGAACGGAACGTAGCACGCCCGCCTGGTGTGGGCTCTATGTGTAAATGGAATTTTCGTCCCAGCCTTTCCCACCAGTAAGCGGAGCCTTATTGATCCAAAAATGCCTGTAGAGTAGATGAGGGCACTGCAAAGCCGATCCCATTGCCAACGACAAAGCCGTAGGTGGCGCGGTTGAGGCCGATCAGGCGCCCCTGGGCATCGTAGATGCCTGCACCGGAGGTCCCGGGATAGGAAAGGCCCATCGTCTGGATGAGCCGCAGCCCAGGCAGCTTCTGGTCGATCCCGTTTCGACCCTGATGCGCGATGTAGCCCTGCAGATACGAGCGGGAAAGCCCCCACGGAGCGCCGAAGGCATACACGCTTTCGCCCACAACCAGGGAATCGGAAGACCGAAACCCAAGTGGCGGCAGCTCCCTTTTGAGATCGCTTGCAAAGAGAACCAGATCGCGTTTCGGAGCCCGCTTGATGACGCGAAGGTCCGAGAAATCCCGTGCATTGCGGGAGGCCGCCAAGGGCACCGAGTGCATCTTTACGATGTGCAGGCAGCTCAAAATCTGTCCACTGGAATTGAGTAGAAGTCCGCTGCCAACGGCCTGCTTGCTGCCCTTGCGGTAGATTGCAACAAAGCGATCCAGGGCGGCTTGTAGTGCCTTCTCGTCGGGATGGAGGTGGGGCGGTAGAGGGCGATCTTCTCCTGAACAATATGTCAAAAATAAAAATATACAAGGCAACAAAAGCAGATCAAGCAATCGGCTGATTGGTGGTTTCATAAAATA
>RFHL01000572.1 GCA_003696875.1 Bacteroidota bacterium
GTACCGAGCCCACCCACAGGCTCAGGCATAAAAAGCTCATGAAAATCATGAAAGGGACCGAACCCAGGTTGAAAAAAGAAGCGGTCGTAAGAAACCAACCCGCCCCGGAAACCCCGCCGGCCCCATCTGCCTCTCCATCGACCTCCACCTCAGTATCGACCTCCGCATCGACGTCCACATCGGTATCGACGTCCACATCAAAATCCAAAAAGTCCAGATCTATGGCCCCGATGATTACCGTCAGCCAATAAACTACCATCAATCCCAACAAGATGGTATAGGGCAAATTGGGTGGGCTAATGGATAGCTCGTACAACTCGGTCATGGCCTTGCGATTAGCGGCTGTAGGACCAACAAGATACACAAATGTTTGATTGCAGAGGGGGGAATTCCGCCCTCGCTTCCCGGCCTAAACAGGCGCCCAAACACGTGTCAGATGGTACCTGATGTACGCGAAGCCTCCGAACCAAGTTGCAGCTATCGAATATTTTCAACAAAAATAATTCCCAAATGACATAATTAAGCCAAAAGCATGAAACGCCCCATACATAAAGAGCTTTTCCCCCCATGGAGGTTGGAAGGTATGTCTCAAAAAAACCTTAGTCTTTTCCCATCTCCACCTGGTTGAATGCGAGCGCCTTTTCCACCCAGAAACCCAGATCCTCATCCCGCTCAAAGCCCTCCGGATCGACGTACAAATAGCCCCGCATCACCTTGCCGGTGAAGTCCATTTCCCAGCTTTCCTTTTTGAAGACCAGGGCCTTGTGCGAGGCCTTGCCAACCCGCACCATCAACCGGTCCTGACCGGTGCCCTTTACTTGATCAATGCCCACGCACATCTTATCATTTACCATAGAGATCAGCCCACCCATCATCTTCTTCTCGGCAGTGAGGTTGTGGAGACTCAGACTTTGTCGTACGCGGTCAGCCAGATGTTCACTGTAAGCCATCTTGGGAAGATAAAATTGAAACGGAAGGGGTGCGCCCCCCCCGGGGATGTGTACTATTCGCCCTCGGCAAAACGTAGCTCCATACCCACCGAGGTCCGCGGCTTAAAGCCCGGCCACTCCCCGGCATCCGGCTCGATCTCCAGATAGCGTTGATACCCCTGCTCATCCTTGAGGTGTATTCCCAGGAAGGCCGTCACAAAGTGCTGGTTGAGGTTGTTGAGGCGGCGCTGATCCCAGGCGGGCTCGGCATAGCGCAGGTACTCGTCGAGGTGCAAACCGGGACGAAGGGCCTCAGCCGGCGGCGGATTGGGCGCCACGTTGTGGCGCGCGTTTAGGTAGGTCAGCAGGTAGCGGTCGGTGTGGATCGCCCCCTCATAGATGGCCTTGATGCCATCTTCATAGCCTGAGATGTCATCCATACTCCCCGCCACAAAGAAGGTCGGCACCCGCAATCCGGCCAGCCCTTCGGCGTCCCAGATGCCGCGCGCCATGCCCCAGGGGGCAAAGGCCACCACGGCTTTGATCCGGGGATCGATGGAGGCTTCGTAACCCGGATCCGCCCAGGTGCGCTGGGCCAGGGCCCGGTTGCCCTTGGTCATACTGGCAAAAAAATCTACCGCGCGGGCGCTATAGCCCGCGCCGGCGACATTGATGGCGCCATAGCCTCCCATCGAAAACCCACCAGGGCCGTGCGGTCGGTATCAACGAGGCCGGCGAGGAAGGAGCCTGAGCCTTCGGTGGCGAGGCGCGCCACCTCATTGAGGACAAAGAGGTCGTCAAGCGAGCGATTGAGCAGGGTGCTGTTGAAGCCCGCCGCATCGCGGAAGGTAGACTCAGTGTGGTCGATGGCAACCACCACATAGCCCTTGGATGCCAGGTTTTCGGTCAGATAGGTCAGGAGGTAGCGCGAGCCGGTGTAGCCATGCGACACAATGACCAGCGGGTAGGGACCGTCGCTGGGGTCGGGCTGAGCATCACGACAAGCCCGCCCCGCAAAAGTGAAGGGGATCAGCGGACGATCCTCGGAGCCGTTATTGCCCATGACCTCGTCATAGGTGACGGATTCCCTTTGCCCCTGGGCCAGGGTCGCCGGGTACCAGACCTCCACCGTCAGGGGTCGGTCATAGAGGGAATCTTTACCGGGCTCGTACCCCAGCACATCCAGCCGGCCCGGGTCGACCCACACCAGGGTCCGGACCCCGATGGCATGCGGGCCGCGGGCCGCGAGTTCGGGCGCGTCGGGCAGGAGGTCTCCATAGACAAAGGGGGAAGACTCGCCCTGGGCAGAGCAGATCAGCGCCGTGAGGACGAGGGCCAATAAGGTCCCGAGGGATTTGAGGACATGCATCTTGAAAAAATGTTGCGAGTGGTAGAGGGCCTCCCAAATGGAGGCGCCAGACAAAGAAAAGGATTTTGTATCACCTACGCAGCAAGCCTTTTCGATTTCCCGTTTTCCCGAAAACAGATTCCCATGCTACGCCTCATGCTCCTGCTCGGCCTGATCGGCCTCGCCCCCAGTCTTTTGGCTCAACCATACCGCTCCTTCCCGGAGACGGAAGCCACCTGGTTGTACTTTTATTATGAGCTTATTGATTGGCGAGAAGAATCCTACTACGAGCTGCAGGGCGACACCCTGATCCACGGTGAGACCTGGGTCAAAGTCTGGCAACAACGCCATAACAGTTACTACCCACCGGCCAACCTGGATCGCTACGAAGGGGCCTTTCGGCAGGACACCGCCCTGCGGCAGCTATGGTGGTATGGGGCCACCGACAGTGTGGCCCGGCTCTGGTATGACTTCAGCCGGGATACCGGGGACACGCTCTACCAATTGGGCCAGCCCACCGGGCTGAAGTTGGGCGATCGCGACAGCATCCTGCTGGGCGGGCAGTACCATCGCCGCTGGCAATTGGTTCCCCTGGACAGCCTGGGGTTCCTGGGGGTGGAGGCCTATCTCATTGAAGGCATCGGCAATACGGCCGGTCTCATCACGCCCCGGCCCGAGTGGTTTGAGTCGGGCGAAAGCCTGCTGTGCTTTACCCGGGACAATCAGGCGGTCTACCCGCCTTTTGTGCAGGGGGAGGTGTGTTTCCTCACCGCCCTGGACCGGCTGCCTGTGCCAGACTGGGAGATCGGCCCCAATCCTACAAGCGGCGACATGTACCTGCGGACCCCCTCACCTCCCGGGACGCCCCAGGCAATCCAGGTTTTGGATCCTCTGGGACGGATCTGCCATCAGGCCACCTGGCCTGCTGGTCAGCCTGAGATCCGGCTGCAAATGGCCCATCTGCCGCCCGGCCCATATTATCTCCGGGTCGGCATCCGCCGGTCAGGCCCAGCCCTGCCTATCTGGAAGCTGTGAATATTCAACGGAAAAAATGTACCTTCGTGCCTGAAATGGCAGGATACACCCCATACCGCCTGCCCCAATCCAACGCAAATTCATGGCACGCATTCTGACGGGTATTCAAGCGACGGGCAAACCCCACCTGGGCAACATGCTGGGGGCCATTTTGCCGGCCATTGAACTCGCCAACAATCCCGATAACGAATCTTTCCTCTTCATCGCCGACCTGCACACCCTGACCTCAGTGCGCGACGGTGCCTTGCTGCGCCAAAACGCCTACGAGATTGCCGCCGCCTGGCTGGCCTGCGGGCTAGATACCGAGCGGACGGTTTTTTACCGGCAGTCCGACGTGCCTGAGGTCACCGAGCTGGCCTGGTACCTGGGCTGCTTCATGCCCTACAGCCGCCTCAAGCTGGCCCATTCCTTCAAGGACAAGGCCGATCGCATGGAGTTGGTCAACGCGGGGCTCTTTACCTATCCCATCCTGATGGCTGCGGACATCGTGCTGTACGATGCCCACATCGTACCCGTCGGCAAGGATCAAAAACAGCATCTGGAGTTTGCCCGGGATATGGCCGAGGCGGTGAACCGCACTTATGGTGAAGATACCCTGGTGGTCCCCGAGTCGCAGATTGACGAGCGGGTCATGATTGTACCCGGTGTGGATGGGGAAAAGATGTCCAAATCGCGCCACAATACCATCGTTCTCTTTCAGGGCAATAAGCCTCTGAAAAAGGAGGTCATGGGCATCGTGACTGACTCCACCCCGCTGGAGGATCCCAAAAATCCCGATACCTGCAACGTCTTCAAGCTCTACGAGCTGGTCGCAACCCCCGAGCAGGTGGCCGAGATGCGGGCAAATTACCTGGCGGGCGGCTACGGCTACGGCCACGCCAAAAAGGCCCTGCTGGAAGTCCTCACCACCCGCTTTGCCGAGGAGCGTGAGCGCTTCGACTACTACATGAACCACCTCGACGAGCTCGACGCCCGTCTCGCCGCCGGGGCCGACAAGGCCCGCCAAGTGGCGCGTAGCACCCTGGCCCGCGTGCGCGAGCGCATGGGTTATCTCTCCCAGGTCCCCAACCTCTACCACTGATGTACCTCGCCGTCGCAGGAAATATCGGAGCCGGTAAGACCACCCTTACCTATCTGCTGTCCAAGTACTTTGGCTACGAAGCCCTCTTTGAGGACAACGAGCAGAATCCCTATCTGATGGACTTCTACGCCGACATGCAGCGCTGGTCCTTCAACCTGCAGATCTCCTTCCTGCACTCCCGGCTCAAAAAACTCATCAACATCCGCAAGCAGGACCGCAAAGTGATTCAGGACCGCACGGTCTATGAAGATGCCCAGATCTTTGCGCCCAACCTGCACGCCATGGGGCTGATGAGCACCCGCGACTACGAGACCTACAAGGAGCTCTTCGAGACTATTGCCGACCTGATCCAGCCCCCCGATCTGATGATCTACCTGCGCGCGGA
>RFHL01000573.1 GCA_003696875.1 Bacteroidota bacterium
TCCCACGACCTTTCCCTGCGCCAGACTCTCGGCAGCGGTCCTGATAAGATCCTTCTCCCCGAGGGTCTTGAAGACCGCCCCCTCCGCCCTGAGGCGTTGCACGATGTCGGGGTGGGAATAGGCAGGCCCCAGCAGCGCAGATTTCATGCTGTCGCGCCGGCCATCCACGCGCCTTCTAGGCTGATCCAAATGCCCATGATACGCCTGATAGGCCGCTCCAACGGCGCCTCCCGCATCGCCCGCTGCAGGTTGAATCCAGATATTGTCGAACAGGCCCGCTCTGTGAAGCTTGCCATTTGCAACGCAGTTAAGGGCCACGCCCCCGGCCAGGCAAAGGTTCGGTGTTGCGTAGGTCCGTGCCAGATCGGTACAGATGCGCATCATGACCTCTTCCGTTACGGCCTGAATGGACGCAGCGACATTCATGTGGAATTGGGTGAGCGGGGCTTCCGGCAGGCGGCGGGGTTGCCCGAACAAGGCCTCAAACCTCGGATTGGTCATGGTCAGGCCAGTGACATAATTGAAATAGCTCTGGTCGAGCCAGAAGCTTCCGTCAGGCTTAACATCGATCAGATTGTCGAGGATCAGCTGGGCAAATTCAGGCTCGCCATAGGGAGCGAGCCCCATCACCTTGTATTCCCCTGAATTCACCTTGAAGCCGAGGTAATAGGTGAAGGCGGAATAGAGAAGGCCCAGACTGTGCGGCCAATGCAATTCGCGCCTCGGCTCGAGGCTGGTGCCACGCCCCACCGAAACCGATGCGGTCGCCCACTCGCCGACGCCATCCACGGTCAGCACCACCGCTTCCTCGAACGGGGACGGGTAGAAGGCTGACGCGGCATGGCTCTGGTGGTGCTCGCTGAACAGCAGCTTGCCCTCGATGGACTTGGGCTGTTCGGAAAAGGGCTTCAGAAGGCGTATGAGCTTGTCCTTCTGAAACAGCTTGTCCTTGATCCACAAGGGCATGGCGATGCGGAAAGACGAAAAACCGGACGGTGCCGATGCCAGATAGGTCTCCAACAGTCGTTCGAACTTGATGAGCGGCTTCTCAAAAAATGAAATGTAGTCGACATCATCCAGGGTAACGCCGGCTTCCTGCAGGCAGTATCCGATCGCCTGGGTTGGAAATGCCGCATCATGCTTGACGCGCGAAAAGCGCTCCTCCTGAGCA
>RFHL01000574.1 GCA_003696875.1 Bacteroidota bacterium
CTCTTGCTGCTCAGGCGCACCGTGAAAATGTCGATTCGATCGGGGTGGTCGTCAGACCTCCGACTCGCAGCCTCGACCACACTCATCCCTCAAGTGATGGGCACGCTTCGCTTTGCCCATCCTAGTGTGCCCGGCATGGGCCAAAACTTGTTACCTGAAAGGAGGTAACCGGACGTAGTGACGACAACCGTAGCGAAACGCAAGGGGGACGCCGTGAGGCCAGCCTGAAAGAAGCGCGTAGCAAAGGCACGACCGTAGGAACACGAACAGACAGTGAGGCCGGGTGTGGGCGATGAGTGTGCTAGGGACCACGAAATCCAACCGTCACCGAAAGACGCACCAGGTAGAGTCTGGCGGCACGGGCCGACAGTTTTGGCACCTTACCCGGGGAGATCTTTCCCGTGAGAGCGGAAAAGAAGTCAGCAGAAGCCATAGTAGCGAGGAAGCCTCTGTAATGGAGGTGGAGTGAAGGGCTGAAGAACCTTTAACACCGGCTTAGACCTCCGGGCGGAGAGCGGGAAGTACCTTGAAACAGACGGGCATTGCAACTGCGGCAGTTTCCCGATCTGGCGGACCGCGAAGGCCGGGGTGGATTCCCCGGAAGTAGTGAACCGCAAGATGCAAGCGATTCGCCCGGGCGGCACGAGAGAAGAGACGTGTTAGACGAGACATTGATGGAGCAGATCCTGAGTGGAGAGAATCTGCGACTGGCACACCAAGCGGTCCGCCGCAATAAGGGAGCGCCGGGCGTAGATGGCATCAGGGTCGACGACATAGCCGCCCACCTGCGCAAGCACTGGCCTACCATACGGAGCAAACTGTATGACGGCAGTTACCAGCCAGCGCTGATAAAGGGCGTAAAGATCCCGAAACCCAGCGGCGGCGAACGCCTGCTCGGTATACCTACGGTACAGGATCGGATCATTCAGCAGGCCGTGCAGCAACAGCTAAGCGTCCTGTTTGAGCCGACCTTTAGCGACCATAGTTACGGGTTCAGGCAGGGACGCAGTGCGCATGATGCGATAAGGGCGGCGCAAAGCTATGTGCAGGCGGGAAAAGACTGGGTAATCGACATCGATATCAGTGCCTTCTTTGACCACGTAAATCACGACATCCTGATGCACCGGATCAGCCGGCAGGTCAGGGACAAGCGAGTCCTTAAGCTCATAGGTCGATACCTGCGGGCGGGCCTGTTGCTTGATGGCGAGGTTCACAAACGGTTACAAGGCACGCCGCAAGGGGGCCCGCTTAGCCCACTTCTGGCCAACATCTATCTGGATCCTCTGGACAAGGAGTTGGAAAGGAGGGGGCTCAGCTTCAGCCGCTATGCGGATGACCTGAATATCTATGTCAGCAGCGAACGAAG
>RFHL01000575.1 GCA_003696875.1 Bacteroidota bacterium
AAAAGCCTCACTTGGCCCGCCAAGCTCGGTTTTTCTTCCTTGTCTGCGCACAAGGTCTCGGCGCAAAATCGGGAAGTTATTTTTCTCGCGTTACTAAGGTACACATTTTTCGGCTTCGTCAAGTCGGGGCGATCGTCCCTAAGGCCGCCGCCGGCCTTCGCGGCCCTCATCTACGACTACGGGCATCGCGTCCTTGAGCTCGCGGGTGAGGGTGGTGTAGGGACCCGTCACGACCGTTTGGCCGGCCTCCAGCCCTTCAAGGATCTGGATGTGGGTATCGTCACTGATGCCGGTTCGTACCGGGACCTGCTCCACCTGCCCATCTCCCAGGCGGAAGACCACTTCCTGGGGATCTTCCCCCTCCGCCTGTTCACGGAGGGTCACGGCCTGGATGGGCACGGCAATGGCGTTCTTTTCCTGGCGGGTGTAGATCTCCACCAGGGCGGTCATGCCCGGCCGGAAGGGGCTCTCGCCCGCCCGGCGCTTGGGGCCGCTGTCCAGCTTTTCGTAGGAAGCCGGGCTGACCTTGACCTTTACTTCAAAATTGGTCACCTGATCGGTGACGCTCAGGCCCGCTACCTGGGCCGAGTAGGCGATTTCGGTTACCTTGCCATAAAACACCTCTCCCGGAAAGGCATCCACCTCGATGCGGGCCGAGTCGTCGAGGCTTACGTTGATGATGTCATTTTCATTGACCTCAACGACGACCTCCATGCTGGAGAGGTCGGCGATCTTGAGGATCTCGGTTCCGCTCATCATGCTGGTGCCGACCACGCGCTGTCCTACCTCGACATTGAGCAGGGTGATGGTGCCATCCATCGAGGCGTAGATGTTGGTGCGGTCCAGGTTTTGGCGGGCCTGCTTGCGGGTCGCTTCGGCGCTTTCCACCTGATAAAAGGCCGACTGCACATTGTATTTGGCGGCTTCCCACTGAGAGCGCGAGACCTTGTACCGGAGCTCGGCATTCTCCTGGTCCACTTGAGAGACCACTTTGTCCCGAAACAGGGCGCGGGTGCGCTCCATAGAGACCGAGTCCTGTAGCAGGGTAGCCTCGGCCTGGGCTTCGCTGGCCTGCGCTTGTAAATAGGCGGCCTTGGAACGACTCAGGGCGGCATCGGCTTGCTCCAGTTGGGCCCGGTAGTCATCCGGGCGGATGGTGAGCAGCAGGTCGCCTTTTTTGACCTTGTCCCCTTCCATGATAGCAATAAAGACCACTTCTCCGGAAACGTCCGGGGCCACCGGGACCTCGATCGTAGGCTGTATGACGCCTGATTCCGAGACACGGGAATAAATATCCCGGATTTCCGATTGGCCGGTCTGTACCCGGGTTTTAGGCTTGCGACAGGCCGGAAAGCTGAGCGTGGCGCCCAGCAGCAAGCTCAGGGAAAGCAGATAGGCAGAAGGAGTACGCAGCGTCATGAGTATGGGAAAGGGGATCTATAGATAGGGCGAGGCAATATAAAGAAAAAGCCATCCGGGAGGGATGACTTTTATCTCTTCTCGGGGATTCAGGCTAGAATCCGATGGGTTTACCCTGGTAAAAGTCGAGAATCTTGAGCCGGAAGATGTAGTTGTATTTGTTGCGGACCAGATCGGTCCGCGCCCGCTCCAGATTGTTCTTGGCTAGGAGGAAGTCCACGGAGTTGACGACGCCCAGGTTAAACTGCTTCTCGGTATTGTCAAAGGTCAGCTGCAGCGCTTCAAGCTGCCGCATGGTAGAGGTGTAAGTACTGTAGGCACTCCGGGCTTGTACATAGG
>RFHL01000051.1 GCA_003696875.1 Bacteroidota bacterium
GACACGGACTTCAAGGGGCAACTATTCGTGGACCTAAGCGAATATGCCGGCTGGCCGGTACAGTTTCGCTTTCGCTTCGAAGATGAGGGAGCCTGGACCTGGGGCATGGGCATAGACGAATTTGCCCTGACGGCCCGGCCCAATGCGTGCGGAAATGGCATCTGCGATCCGGGAGAGAGTTTCGCCAGCTGCCCGGGAGACTGTCCCGCACCGCCGGAACCGGCGGCGACCTGGGTCCCCCCTGGACAAGACTTGTCCGGTCAGGCCGTCAGCTACCGCCCGTTTAAGGGCGGCACCGCCTGCGATGACTGCTCCGAAGAAATCGCTCTGGGTTTCGCCTTCGACTTCTTTGGCCAAACCTACGAGACCATTTTCCTCAACAGCAACGGGAATCTGAGCTTTGAGGCGCCTTTTTCCGAATACCAGCCCGAGGCCTTTTGCCTGGAAGGGCCGCGGCTGATCGCCCCCTTCTATGCCGATGTAGACCTGGCCTCAGGCGGCGATATTCGTTATTACCTTGATCCCGGGGGCCATTACCTCATCGTCAGCTGGGAGGCTGTAGGCTACTACGGTTGCGGCGCCGGCTGTCAGTTGCGCAACACCTTTCAGATGGTGCTCACCGATGGGCAAGTCCGACAGATTGGCGACCAGGTGCTCCCATTTGGAGCGACCATCGTCTTCACTTACGGGGATATGCAATGGACCACCGGCGACGCCTCCGGAGGGGTGGGAGGCTTTGGCGGCACCGCCGCCACGGTAGGCGTCAATCTCGGGGACGGCATCGTGTGCCAGGACTACGGCACCTTTGACCAGCCGGGCTATGCCTACTACGGCAACAGCCAGGACGACGCCTGCCCCCCCAACCGGGTGAGCCACCTGGACCATCGCTGGCTGGCCTTCAACGGGAGCGAAGGACAGCAGGTCTACAACGGGCAGCGGCTCCCGCTGCAGGTAACATCGGGAGAGGAGGGCCACACCCTTAGTTGGCAGACCGATGCGCCCGGACAAGGAGGGACCTATACGCTGCACCGCGGCCCACAACCGACGAATCTGGCGCCCCTGGCTGTCATAGAGGCCAACGCCCATCTGCCAGGCGCCGATTACCGCTATGCCTACCTTGACAGCCTGCCTCCGACCGGGAAGGTGTATTATCAGCTGGTTTTCCAGGGAGAAACGGGCGAAAGGCTGAGCTCTGAGGTGGTAGAAGCCCAGGCCGCCAGCGTGCCGCCGCCCAGCGGCGGCACGCTGGACCTACAGGCCGTGGGCCCCAACCCCTTCGCCGAATACCTTGACATCACGTATGTCAGCCAAACCGAGCTGGCCGCGGATTATGTGCTGGCCGATATGTCGGGCCGGGTGCTGGCCCGGGGCAGCGTCACGGCCGGA
>RFHL01000576.1 GCA_003696875.1 Bacteroidota bacterium
CAGGTAAGGATAAAAAGGTGAGAAAATGTATGTGCTGGCCCGTATTGGGGAACACGGGCTATCCGTGGAGGGTCCATGTTGAGCTTTGCGTCAAATGGAGAATGAAAATAGGGAATCTGGCCTTCTGATCCATCAAAAAAGTTTCGAGGTAAGAAATGCTCGGAAATGGACGTAAATCAGGCCGGGAGACGATGCCTTTACTGGACTTTGGTTTGGCCAAATAAGTCTGGCCTTGGGCAGCCGAATCCTGACTCGTATCTTGATCGGCCACCACGTTTGGCCTGTGATGGGGGCCCAAAGGCCCTTTTCACCTTTTCCCGGCTTACCATACCTCTATTTCCTTTTTCTATGCGCATTGGTCTGCTCACCGTATTCCTCTTTTGGATGGGATTCCTGTCGCTCCAGGCTCAGGACGCCGACCGGCGTCCGGGAGAGTTTATCGTGCTTCTCCAGCCCAATCAGTCGGTGGAGGCGCTCTGTGCCGAGCACTCGGCCCAAAGCGGCACCCGGATCGTGCCGGAGCGCCTGCTCTCGGCCGATTGGCGGGCCTATCTGCTCAGCTGTCCCCCCGGGGCCCCCGGACAAGAGGACCTTCTCAAGGGCTTACAGACCCATCCCGGGGTCATTTTGGCCCAATTCAACCACATCCTGACCCTGCGAGAAGCGCCGCTTCTCACCCCCAACGATCCCGAATTTCCCCAGCAATGGGCCCTGCACAATACCGGCCAGCAAGGCGGCACCCCCGGGGCCGATATCGACGCCCTGGCCGCCTGGGACCTCGCTACCGGTGGGCCCACCGGCCTGGGGGATACCGTCGTCATCGCTGTCATCGACGAAGGCATCGACCTGAGCCATCCCGATTTGCCCCTCTGGAAAAACCGGCAGGAAATTCCCGGTAATGGCCTCGACGACGACCAAAACGGGTACATCGACGACTACGACGGCTGGAACGCCTATGCTGGCAATGGCCAGCTGCCCAACAACTCCCACGGTACCCACGTCTCGGGCATCACCGCCGCCAAAGGCGACAATGGCCTCGGCATCACCGGCATCAACTGGGATGCCCAGGTCATGCCCATTGCCGGGGCCTCCGGCAACGAGGCCCTCGTAGTGAGTGCCTACGGCTATGTCC
>RFHL01000577.1 GCA_003696875.1 Bacteroidota bacterium
GGGTGCTGGTCAAGGCGTGGGTGATTCGCTCGCCAAAGGTGGCCCCCTGCTGCTCAGGTTCGCTCATGATGCGCACCGGCAAGCCGCTCGCCCTGGCGGTAGCCAGGGCCTGGCCATACAGCTGCCGGTGCAGGCGGCGGTTGTCCGGACCGGGAAGCAGGCGCTTGTGCCGGGCCTCGATGGACCCCTGCCGGGCAAAGAGCAGGAGGACCGTGCGGGGTCGGTATGGAGAGCAGTCGGCCATCGGGGCAAATTTGCCTCTAATCAACAGCATCTCCCAGCTGTCGCCGGTCTTTTTGCCGACAAATGGGGTGTTTGATCAGGAGATGCATAAGTACTGATCCCCGTGGGGGTATGATAAAATGTCCCCTCGGGGAGTATGGAGAGGCCTTTATGTAGGTCTTCGGGGGGGTCTGGCCGAATTCATCCTTTGGTATGAACTATTTTCCTTCCTCTCAGGCTTCCTTGCCAGTGTTCCATACAATTCATTATCATTAACCTATTCTCTCATGAAAGCCATTCTCTTTTGGGCTATTTTGAGTCTGAGCCCCGCCCTCTTTGTTTCGCCCCGTCTGAATACCCCCACCACATCCCCCAGGCCCGCCGTGGATGTTATGGGAAAAGTCGATATCTCGCTGGATGTAGGGCGCAAAAGTAAAGGTTGCTCGGGTTTTGGGATCTGCCGGTTTGAAGTATCGCTGAAAGACCGGGGTATGGGATTTTTGACCATGGAGGGCGATCAACCGAAAAGCTTCACCGTCTACCGGAAGGCTTTGGATGAGGAAACCATCCAGGAGTATTTCTCTGGTCGTTATTTTGTGGTAGAAGAGGCCTATTCTACCAGGTTGAAAATTGATGGCAAGGTGATGCCAGTTGAGTTCAAAGCGGGAAAATATCCCATACAAACCACCTCAGAGTCCTTTAACATCGGCATGCCTGACTGGAATAAGTAATCCACTTAGTAACGCGAGAAAAACAACTTCCCGATTTTGCGCCGAGACCTTGTGCGCAGACAAGGAAGAAAAACCGAGCTTGGCGGGCCAAGTGAGGCTTTTTCTGACGCCGTATGCGGGCAA
>RFHL01000578.1 GCA_003696875.1 Bacteroidota bacterium
CCCGTGCACCTCCTGGTGCAGGGTGGGAAAATCCGCCCGGATGCGGGTCAGGTCAAAGGTTTGAGTCTGAGGCATAGATTCAGCTTAGGCGTCAGAAGCGGCGATCGACCAGCTCCCCGATGTATTCCTTCAGGGGCTCAATGGCGAGTTCTTCCACCACCTCCATCACGAAGGCATGGACCAGAATCAGGCGGGCCTGCTTCTCGGGGATTCCCCGGGCCATGAGGTAAAAAAGCGCATCGCGGTCCAGGCGGCCGGTGGTCGCCCCGTGCGAGCACTTCACATCATCGGCATAGATCTCCAGCTGTGGCTTGGTGAAAATATTGGCCGCATCGGACAGCAGGATGTTGCGGTTGGACTGGAAAGCATTGGTCTTTTGAGCATCCTGATAAACGTGAATCTTGCCATAGAAGGAAGCAGTCGCACGCTCATCTATGATGCTCTTGTAGAGCTCGTTGCTGAAGCAGTTGGGCTCACGGTGGTGGATCTGGGTAAAATGATCCACGTGCTGATCGCCCGAAATCAGGGTGGCTCCCATCAAGTGGGTCTCCGTATGCTGCCCCATCAGGTGGATGAGCAAATTGTTGCGCACCACATCCCCGCTGAGGCTCAGGGTGTAGATGTCAAAGCGGCTGTTGCCCTGCTGATGCACCTCGGTATGGTCGATCACGCTGGCGTGGTCGCTCTCCTGCTGCATCTTGACGTAGGTCAGCTGCGCTTCTTCACCCACAAAAATCTCCGTGACCACATTACGCAGACTGCTCCCCTCCCCCAGGGTTCGGGAGGTCTCGATCACCTGGGCCTGGGCGTGCCGGCCCATCACGAAGAGGTTGCGCGCTTGCGTGGCCACCGCCTCGCTCCCCGGGACGGTGAGCTGGATGAGGTGAATGGGCGCCTTGGCGACCTGACCATCAGGCACATACAGCAGCGTCCCTTCGCTGGCATAGGCGGTGTTCAGCGCCGGGAAGAGGCCGGTTTCACCCGAAACCGCCTGCCCAAAGTGGGCCTCAAAAACCTCGGCGAGGCCGCCGCTAAGGGTCGAGAGGGGCACCACCTGCAGGACTTTCCGATTGAGGGAAAGCGAGGACAGGGAGGCCTCGTAGCGGCCATTAACAAAGACCAGCCGGTCGGCCTCCAGGCCGGGGATGAGGTAGGGGTCGAGCTCGCTCACCGTGGCGGCAGGAGCCGCCACATAGCCACGGGTGACCAGCGGCTTGAGGTTGGTGTATTTCCAGTCTTCCCATTTGCGGGTGGGCACCTGCTGGGCTGGCAGGGCGGCGACGGCCGCCTCGCGCCGCTCACGCCCCGTCTCCGGCAGCAGCTGCCGGAAGGGTGCGATGAAGGCTTGTTCTATGGATTCCGTTTGTACGGTAGACATGTCAATGAGAGGTCAAAGGTTCCCGATTCTCGGGATTTCACTACGTTCAACAGAAGAGAGAAGTCAGAATGGTAGGAGCGCCCCGAAGGTGCGCCCAAATGGAGTACGCCACATCTAAAGCGCAGCGGCTTCCGCCTTGAGCCAGTCGTAGCCTTTCTCCTCCAGCTCCAGGGCGAGCTCCTTGGTGCCGGACTTCACGATGCGACCTTTGTAAAGCACGTGCACGAAGTCGGGCACGATGTACTCCAGCAGGCGCTGGTAGTGGGTGATGACGAGGAAGGAGCGCTCAGGGCTGCGGAGCTTGTTGACGGCATCGGCGACGATGCGCAGGGCGTCGATGTCAAGGCCGGAGTCGGTCTCGTCGAGGATGGCGAGGGTAGGCTCCAGCATGGCCATTTGGAAGACCTCGTTGCGCTTCTTTTCGCCACCCGAAAAGCCCTCGTTGACCGAGCGCTTGGTGAGGTTGGCGTCGAGCTCCACGATCTGCTGCTTCTCTTTCATCAGCTTGAGAAACTGACCGGCATTGAGGGGCTCCTGCCCCCGGTACTCCCGGACCGCGTTGAGCGAGGTGCGCAGGAAATTGGTCATGCTGACTCCGGGGATCTCCACCGGGTACTGAAAGGCGAGAAAAAGGCCTTCACCAGCCCGCTCGTTGGGGTCAAGGTCCAGCAGGTCCTTGCCGTGAAAGCTGACTTCGCCGCCGGTAACTTCGTATTCTTCCTTGCCGGCGAGCACCGAAGCGAGGGTAGACTTACCCGAGCCGTTGGGGCCCATGATGGCGTGGACTTCGCCGGGCTTGATGTCGAGATTGACCCCTTTGAGGATCGATTTGCCGTCGATTTCGGCTTGGAGATTGTTTATGCTGAGCATGATGCGTTAAGGCTGATTGGGAAATGAGTGGGATATGAGGCAAAAGAAGGACTAGCCGACGCTGCCTTCCAGGCTGATGGCAAGCAGTTTTTGGGCTTCCACGGCAAACTCCATGGGC
>RFHL01000579.1 GCA_003696875.1 Bacteroidota bacterium
GTGAGCAACAGCCGGTTGAGGTCCGGTGGCTTCTCGATAAAGTCGTAGGCCCCCTTCTTGGTGGCCTCGACAGCCGTCTCAATGTCGCCGTGGCCCGAGATCATGATAAAAGGCGTGTCGCCTTTTTTGGCCATGGCCTGCTCCAGCACCTCGATGCCATTGAGGTGGGGCATCTTGATGTCGCAGATGGCGACATCGTAGCCCCCTTTGAGGACCATTTCCAAACCTTCCTTGCCATCGGAGGCGCAGTCCACCTCGTAATCCTCGTACTCGAGGATCTCTTTCAGGGTACTGCGGATGACTTCTTCGTCGTCTATGATGAGAATTTTAGACATGCAGACTGTTTGTTTTGGAGGACAATTTTAACCAAAATCTCGAGGCGATCCAAAATGCGTCTACAATAAGAAACAGATAAATAGCCTCTTTTTGTAGACAAATCTTACTTCGAGGCACGGAAATCTCAGGCTTTCAGCCCTGAATGAGAGGCTTTGGAGCCTGTGCCCGGCCTGGAAGTCCGGGCTACAACAGACTTTTGTACCTTTGCCCAGCACCCAAGTTCCCGACCTATGTTGCGCATCTGCCTGCTTTGCTTCGTTCTCACTGCCTGCGCCAGCCCGCAGGCCCCCACCCTGGACCGGGATTACCCGATCACCCCCGTCCCCTTCACCGACGTGCAGGTGACGGGCGGCTTCTGGGCGTCGCGCCTCGACACCAACCGGGAGGTGACCCTCCCCTACGCCTTCCAGAAATGCGCCGAAACCGGCCGCATTGACCACTTTGCCCTAGCCGCCGGACAGATGGAAGGCCCCTTCACCGGCAAGCGCTACGACGACTCCGACGTCTTTAAGGTCATCGAGGCCGCCGCCTATACCCTGCAGACCCGGCCCGACCCGGGCCTCGATGCCTACCTCGACAGCCTGATCGCCCTGATCGGGGCGGCGCAGGAGCCCGATGGCTACCTCTACACCACCCGCACGGCTCATCCCGACAAGCCGGTGGACACTTCCCCTGGCCGCTGGTCCGACCTCAACCACGGGCACGAACTCTACAATGTGGGGCACCTCTACGAGGCTGCCGTGGCGCATTACCAAGCCACCGGCAAGCGCAGCCTGCTCGATATCGCCCTCAAAAACGCCGGGCTGCTACTTGACACCTTCGGCCCGGAGGGAAAGTCCGGCTTTCCCGGCCACCAGGAAATCGAGATCGGCCTGGCCAAGCTCTACCGGGTCACCGGTGACCGCCGCTACCTGGACCTGGCCCATTTTTTTCTGGAAGAACGGGGCCGCTATCAGCCCCAGGGACCCGCTCACGGCAATGTGTACGACGATCCGGCCTATACCCAGCACCACCGGCCTGTCACGGAGCAGGCCGAGGCGGTGGGCCACGCCGTGCGGGCCGGCTACATGTACAGCGGCATGGCCGACATCGCCGCCTTGCGCGGCGACTCGGCTTACATCGCCGCCATCGACCGCCTCTGGGAGGATGTGGTCAGCCATAAAATGTACCTCACCGGCGGCGTGGGCGCCCGCCACAGCGGCGAGGCCTACGGGCAGCCTTACGAGCTGCCCAATGCCGATGCCTATGCCGAGACCTGCGCCGCGGTCTCCATCCTGCTCTGGAGCCACCGGCTGTTTCTCTTGCATGGCCGGGGCGAATACTACGACATCTTCGAGCGTACGCTCTACAACGGCTTCCTCAGCGGCGTTTCGCCCGGGGGCGAGACCTTTTTCTACGTCAATCCGCTGGCCTCGGATGGGGGCATACAGCGGCAGCCCTGGTACCGCACCGCCTGCTGCCCCACCAATGTGGTGCGTTTCCTCGCCTCCCTGCCCGGCTATGTCTATGCCCAGCGGGGCACCGACCTCTACGTCAATCTGTATCTGGACAATGAGGCCAGCCTGCATCGGCCCGATTACTCGGTGCAGATCCGGCAACATACCCAATATCCCTGGGAGGGCGAGATTCGCCTGGAGGTATCCCCCGACCAGCCCGCCGAATTTGCCCTTTGCCTGCGCCTGCCCGGCTGGACCGACAACCAGGCCTTTCCCAGCGACCTTTACCGCTTCCAAAACCGCACCAATACCAAGCTTTCCCTGCGGGTAAATGGCGAATTGGTCTATCCCAAGATCGTGGATGGCTATGCCCGGGTGCAGCGGACCTGGGAAGCCGGAGACGTGGTCATGCTCAGCCTGCCTATGCCGGTCCGGCGCGTCCGGGCGCATCCCTCTGTGGCGGACAATCAGGGCAAACTCGCCATTATGCGCGGCCCCCTCGTGTACTGTGTGGAAGGCATCGATCACGGCGGCAGTGTGCAAGAGCTGCAGATTCCCCGCCTGGGGCGGCTCACCTACGAACCCGGCCCACCCCCGCTGGACAGCCTCTACGTCGTGCGGGGCACCGCCCTCAAGCAGGGCACAGAGATTCCCCTTATGGCCGTTCCCTACTTTGCCTGGGCCCAACGGGATAGCGGGGACATGCGGGTGTGGATACCTGTTGAGGGGTCAGATGTCAGAGCAGAGAAGTCAGATACTGGACGCTAGGAGCGCGAAAGCTGAAGGCCTGCCCGCTGGGAGCGGGGATCAGGCGCCGGCGGCGCGGCGGTAGGCGGGCCGCTGGGCGGGCCGGGTGTAGCAGGCTTGCAGGAAAGCGGCCGCTGACAGCACGGCTTGTTCGGCTTCGGGCAGGTAACGCCAGAAGAGTTGCCAGACGTGGAGCATGGCCGGGCTCAGGGCGAGGGTACTCTCGCCGCCGATGGCCTGGATCTTGGCGTGCAGACGCCTGGCGTCATCGGTCAGGGCCTCGCTGTCGCTGGCCTGGATCAGGACCGGCGGCAGGTCCTGGAGGTCGGCAAAGAGGGGCGAAATCATGGGATGGGTGATGCGGTAATCGCCCGCATAAGCCCGGCCCCAGCCGGCCACCTCGGCGACATGTACGATGGGATCGGTGGTGGCATAGGTACGCGCCGAGTCTCCGGAGAAGGTCAGGTCGACCCAGGGCGAAAAGAGGACCGTCCCGGCGGGCAGGGGCTTGCCCATCTCGCGCAGGGCGAGTTGGGTAGCCATACAAAGCCCTCCGCCGGCGGAATCGCCGGCCATGATGATGCGGCTGGGCGGATAGCCCTGCGCCAGCAGCCACTCGTAGGCATGCACGGCGTCTTGCAGCGCCGCCGGGAAGGGGTGCTCCGGCGCCAGCCGGTACTCAATCTGCAGGGCGGCTACGCCGGCCGCCTGGGCGAGGCGTCCCACCAGCCCCCGGTGGGTGGCGATGCTACCGGCGGAGTATCCGCCGCCATGCAGATACAGCAACACGTGCTCCCGGTCGCAAGCGCGCGGCAGGTACCACTCGGCCGGCATGCCGGCCAGCCGAAAGGACCGGGTCTGCACCCCGGCAGGCAAATACAACGGGATGGCACTGTACTCCAGCAGTTGCCGGATCTGGGGGATGTTGTCTACATCCATGCGTACCCCCGAGCGCAAGGCCTGGGAGGACAGCCGGAAAAAGGTACTCTGAAAGCTAGGCATGCCCGGAGGAAAAAGCGAGTAGTGGGGAAAAGGGGAGGAAAAAACCGCCGGTTGAGCGTAGGCGGAAAAGCAAAATAGAAAAAAATCCGGGCTGGCAAAAGTCGGGAAATGGGGAGGAGGAAAGGAAATGACAGGTAGCATGAGCGGGCAGGGAGACAGAAACACCTCAAAAACGAAATACGGAAAGGATTAGGCCACCGGCCCCTTGGCCTGACTCGTCAGCTTGCGCGCGCGCATTTGGTCCCACAATTCGAAAAACTCTTTCTGACGACGCTGGTTGGCGGGCAGACGGTGGGTGGGGCGGGAAGCGCTCGCATAAGCGAGGCGCGTAGAGGCCGAAGGCCGGGCGGAGGAGGTAATAGTCGGGGTCATAACAGCAAGTGTTTCTCTTTTCTCCAAGGTGCTATTA
>RFHL01000580.1 GCA_003696875.1 Bacteroidota bacterium
ACACCGGACTGAGATTGGCTTCACATGCCGCCGTGAGCCCCAGCCGCTCCGCCTTGATTTCACGAAAGGTCTTTTCGTGGGGCAGAACCTTGCCCGCCGAAAAATCCTCCAAACGCAGCAGGCAAAGAATGCCCTTGCGCGTCCTTTTCTGGCCCAGCGCCTCATAATCGACTTCATAGCTGTAGATTGCAGGAGTTTCCTCCCGAATGAGCACGCCGCTTTCCTGCCATTGCCGGAGGAAGCCCGCAGCCCGCGTGTGCGGATTGTCGTCGGGAGCATCGCCGGCCGAGGCTTTGCCCAACTCCAAACGGATGAGGTTGTAGGGGCTCAAGGCATGAAACGCGGCTTGCTCCTCAGGGCTGATCACATCATAAGGTGGAATGACAACTTGAGACAAATCGGGAACCTTCGCCGGATTATAGCGCAGGCCCCGGAACGGAGCGATGTCTGCCATGGAAACAGTGTCCTTTCTCTGCAGGCAGCGTAACGATAAAGATGCCACGACGGCACCGTACCTACTCACATCCTTACCGAAAGGGATTGACCGGGCACCGCAAAACCGCCTCACTGCTAACATAGCTCCCGGGCTTTTACAAGCGGCCAATGAACGGGTTCGCACGTTCTCGCCGGCCCATTGTTGCCGCCCCGCAGGAACGGCCATTGGGCTTCCTGCAAACCCTTGCAGAAAGCCCAGGCAGGAAAGCCCGCACATCCACTGCGGCGCCGGGCCGCCAACAGCTCAGCGCAGCTGGCGGAAATCCACAAAACGACCGTCATCCACAAGCCAGTCGACCACCCAGCGGCCCAAGTCCAGCCACCTTTCAGCCGTCTGCAGGACCGCACTGTCACTGCTGGCGATCACGCCCTCCCGATAATCGAAATGGCGCTCGGGAACAGGGACCGCAGAGGCCTCCCCGGTCAGCCCCAAGGCGTTCATGTGCTCCTGATACCAAGAGGCAAGCAGGCCGCTCTGGCTCATGGGAGCATCAAAAAGAAAGATGCTGCGGCGCGGAGGAAAGCACCGCAGCGTGTTCAGAACACAT
>RFHL01000581.1 GCA_003696875.1 Bacteroidota bacterium
CCGCAGGGTAATGGGTTGGGCCATCTGCTCGTCGATGGCCTGGGCATACTCGCGGTAGAGGTCATAGCGCCCCAGGCGGGTCGACTTCTGCAGTAGGTGAATGGTCTTGGGGTTGAGCAAATGGGCCTCGCCCTTGCGCCGCCACTGATATACCCCGCCCACCGGCAAGAGGCCGGTCCCGGAGGGATTACTTTCCCAGGCTGACTGATGCCGCTCACGTACCTCCCGGTCGATGCCCGCAAAGCCCATGCCCCCGATGCGGGAGATGGTGCCGGTAAAGCACCGGCTGACCACCTCGTCGCTCAGCCCCAGGATTTCGTAGATCTGGGCCCCGTGGTAGGACTGTATGGTGGAGATACCCATCTTGGACATCACTTTGAGGAGGCCCTTTTCCAGAGCCTTGAGATAGTTCTTCTCCGCCTTGGCGGGCGACAGCCCGCTAAGGGCGGGCTCACTGTGGCACAGGGCCTTGAGGCTGGCAAAGGCCAGGTAAGGGTTAACGGCGACGGCGCCGTACCCGATGATGGTGGCAAGGTGGTGCACCTCGCGGGCATCGCCGGTCTCCACGATCAGGGCCACCCGCGAGCGCCAGTCGGTGCGGATGAGGTGGTGGTGCACGGCCCCGGTCGCCAGCAGGGCCGGAATCGGGAGCTGATCCCGGCTAGCCGCTTTGTCGCTAAGGATAAAAACATTATATCCGGCTTCGGCCCGGGAGACAGCCTCATCGCAGAGGGCTTCCAGGCCCGCTTCCAGACCTTGCTCAGCGGTGTAGACCATATCGAGGGTACATGGCCGGTAATCGGCATGTTGCAGGTGGCGAATACGGGCCAACTCGCCATCCGTAAGGACAGGCCGGGCCAGCGCGATCGACGTGCATTGCTCCGGCGTCTCCTTGAGCACATTTTTGGCGCCACCTACCCAGGTATGCAGCGACATCACCGCCCGCTCCCGGATGGGGTCGATGGGCGGATTGGACACCTGCGCAAAAAGCTGCTTGAAATAGTGGGAAAGGTGCTGGTTTTTCTGTGACAGAATGGCGAGGGGCGTATCGGCTCCCATGGAGCCGAGGGCTTCTTTGCCGTCCTTGGCCATGGGGGCCAGCA
>RFHL01000582.1 GCA_003696875.1 Bacteroidota bacterium
GCCCTGAAGTATCCCGATATGTTTGCCTCGGCCGACCTCTGCCTGATCAATAAAATCGACCTGCTGCCCTACGTCGACTTTGATGTAGCCCAGGCCCGGGCCTATGCCCGGCAGGTCCATCCCAGGCTGGCCTTCCTGGAGATCTCGGCCACCCGCGGCGACGGGATGGAGGCCTGGTACGATTGGCTCCACACCCACATGCAGACCCGGTCGTCTGCTGGCAGCCCCCTTCTCTCCGAATGAATGCGCTCCAGCTCTTCCTATTTGACATCGCCGGGACCGTCGTTCAGGACCACGGCTACGTGCGCAGTTGTCTCGCCGACAGCCTGAGCGCAGCGGGGATCCCCGTGGATCCCGCGACCCTGCAGGCCGTGATGGGGCGCCCCAAGCCCGTGGCCATCATGCGCCTGCTGGCAGCCGGGCAAGCTTCTCCCCCGGCACCAGCCCAGGTCGAAGCCCTCCATGCGGACTACCTCCGGCGCATAAATGCCTTCTGGCGGGACGATACACGGGTCGCCGAGATTCCTGGCACCCTTGACGTCTTCGCCTACCTACGCAAGCGCCGGATCATGATCGGCCTGGAAACGGGTTTCGGCCGCGAGACCACCGACATCCTCATCGAGCGGTTGGGTTGGCAGAAATGGGTCGATGGCAGCGTATGCAGCGACGAGGTCGCGCGCGGGCGCCCCCATCCCGACCTGGGCCTGCACCTCATGCGGGCCCTGGGGGTGCGCGACCCCGCTCAGGTGGCCAAGGTCGGTGACACCGTCGCCGATCTGCAAGAAGGTGCCGCCCTTGACTGTGCCCTCAACATTGGGGTGCTCAGCGGCAGCGGCAGCCGGACCGAGCTGGAGAAGGCTCCCCACACCCATCTCCTTTCCTCTGTGGCTGACATTCCCGCCCTGCTGGAGGCTTTTTGATCAAAAAGAATCCGTAGCTTGGTCCCAAAAAGGGAATGAATACCTTCTATCGGTGCCGGGCCACCGGCGCGACCTACCCAAGCTCCGAGCGGCGCTGGCGCAGCGACACCGGAGCGCTGCTGGATCTGGTCTTCCAACCGGATTTTGATCCGGATCGCCTGGCGGGCCGTCCGGCCACCTTGTGGCGTTATCGGGAAGCGCTCCCCCTGGCCGCGGATGCCCAAGTCGTACAACTTGGCGAGCCGGTCACGCCCCTGGCAGACTTCACCCTCGATGGCTGGCCGGTCCAGGTCAAGCTGGACTACCTCTACCCCTCGGGCAGTTACAAAGACCGCGGGGCCGCGGTCCTGATGAGCCAGGCCCGGACCCTGGGGGTCCGCCAGGTGGTCCAGGATTCTTCGGGCAATGCCGGCTGTGCCGTGGCCCACTATGCCGCGGTGGCAGGCATCGCCTGCGACATCTACGTCCCCGCCTCGACC
>RFHL01000583.1 GCA_003696875.1 Bacteroidota bacterium
CGAGAGAAAGCAGACCGAAAACCTGAAAAGCTGCACCACGGGATTTTTTCTGAAGGTTTGTCGTTTCGGTTTTTTTGTGCTAAAATAGCCGTGCAAAGGCTTGAGCAACCTATCTTGAACTCGCTAACTACTACTACTTGCTTTATGGTTAAAGCCCTACGCTTCCCCACCCCCACATCCTGAAAACGTTAAGGCCTTTTTGGCTTACCCCCATCATGCGATGAGGTAACACTCATTTGTATACGCTGATTGGAGGAAACATCGCCTTTTTTGCCCGACCGATTGGTGGGGTAAATCCGATGCACACAGCCCGATGCACACAGTTGAATGAGATTTCCCTTCCAGGGGAATACCATATTTTCTGGTTGACCTCTTTGTGGGTCAACTTTCACGGATTCTCAGGACCTTTTCATTCGGACACTCTTTATCATTCACGTACTTCTAACACTACTATTAAGCTTATGCATGTTTTACGCTGTATGCAGTTTGGCTCTGGCAAAGGCCTTAGGTACGTCCTCTTGTTGGGACTGAGCCTGTTCTTTGCTTCGGGGCTAATGGCTCAGGGGCAGGTGACGGGTACAGTCACGGGACCTGAGGGAGAAGGGCTCAGTGGTGCCACCGTCTTGGTTAAAGGCACCACACGCGGCGTCCTGACGGACGACGCCGGGAAGTTTTCTGTCCGGGCCGAAAGCGGCGATGTGCTTGTGGCATCCTACATCGGCTACAAGACCCAAGAGGTCACGGTCACGGGTTCTTCGGTAGCCATCAGCCTGGAAATGGATGATGTGACCCTATCGGAGGTCGTCGTGACGGGCTACACCACCCAGCGCAAGGAGGACCTGACGGGTTCTGTCGCCGTGGTAAGCCCCGTGGAGCTGACCGCTCAGCCCACCGGCAACGTCGCCAACCAGCTCCAGGGTCGTGCCGCTGGTGTAACGGTGACCCAGGATGGTCGTCCCGGTTCGCCCTCCAAGGTGCGGATTCGGGGGATTGGCTCCTTCGGGAACAACGACCCCCTCTATGTGGTGGACGGGGTACCTACCCAGAACATTTCTACTCTGAACCCCAACGACATTGAGTCGCTGACGGTGCTGAAGGACGCCGGTGCCGCTTCCATCTACGGTTCGCGTGCTTCCAACGGCGTCGTGGTGATCACCACCAAGCGTGGCTCCGAAGGGGTAAATGTCAACTACAGCGGGTACTATGGTACCCAAAACCCCGGGAATGGCCCCACCAACCTGCTTGATGCTCAAGGCTATGCCGACCTGCAGTGGCTGGTGTATGCTAATGATGGCACCAATGAGACCCACCCGATCTACGGTCCTTCGAGCCAGGCGGCGCCTTCCTTCCCGAGCTGGGCGGCCAACACCAACTGGTGGGATGCCTCTACCCGCAATGCGCGCATCCAAAACCACGATGTATCGCTGTCTGGCGGTAACCAGAACGCCAAGTTCTTTGCCGCGCTGAACTACTTCGAGCAGCAGGGGATTGTGATTGAGACCTACTCTCGTCGTTTCAGCGGTCGGTTCAACTCCGAGTTCAAGATCAAGGATCGGGTCACCATTGGGGAAAATCTGACCATTACCCATCAGTCCAATGGCCGTGGTCTGGGCAACCTCGAAGAAGGGACCCCCATCGACTGGATCTACCGTCAGCAGTCCATCATCCCGGTCTACATGGACCAGGAAGTGCAAGGGATTTCCCACTACTTTCGGCCAGGTGATTACGGTGGTACCGGTCTGGCTCCGCGCCTGGGTAACGGGAGTAATCCCGTGGCCATCGCCGAGCGGGACAAGGATGACTTCGGCTTCAACGTCCGTGCCCTAGGTAGCCTCTTTGCCGATGTCAAAATCATGGATGGGCTGAACTTCCGCTCTACCTTCGGGGGATCGTTTGGCATGTTCTACTACAACGACTACACCTTCGCCACCTACGAGGATGCGGAAAACGTCGCCACGGCCGCCTTCCAGGAAGGTGCTGGCTATAACAGTGACTTTGTCTGGACCAATACCCTGACTTTTGACCGCGACTTCGGGGCGCATAGCGTCCTGGCCGTGGCTGGTTATGAGGCCGTGAAGTACGGCATGGGTCGCGACATGTTTGGTCGCCGGGCCGGTTACTTCAGTGATGCCGTTCCGTTCCGGACCTTGAACAACGGTGCGACCATTGTGAATGCCACTTCTAACCTGTACACGCCTACGAGCTTGGTCTCCAGCTTTGTCCGGGGGGATTACAATTATGATAACCGTTACTATGTGAGTGCGACGGTTCGCCGAGATGCGTCTTCTCGCTTTGGTGAAAACAGCCGGGTAGGTGTATTCCCCTCTTTCACCGCCGCTTGGCGCGTGGGTCAGGAAGACTTCCTGGTGGACAATACGCTGATTTCCGACTTGAAGCTTCGCGGGGGCTACGGGACCATGGGGAGCCAGCTCAACCTGGACCCGGCCAACCAGTTCTTCCTCTTTGGTGGTGATGCGGGTACCTCCTTTTATGATCTGAATGGTACCGGTAACTCCTCCCTGCAGGGCTTTCGGCCCACCCGGATTGGCAACCCCGATGCCCAGTGGGAGACCAACGTAACCACCAACATCGGTTTTGACGCTGCTTTCTTTGATAACCGCCTGGAGCTGGTCTTCGACTGGTACACCAAGCGTTCCGTTGACCTGCTGTTCGCTCCCGAACTGCCCGGTACTGCGGGTGCCGCTGCCGCCCCGGCCGTGAACATCGGTGAGATGCTCAACCGCGGGATCGACCTGCAGCTCATCTACCGGAACCAATTCTCCAATGACTTTGGCATTGAGCTGAACGGGGTCTTCACGACCTACAACAACGAGATCATCAGCATCGCCGATGGCGTGGACTTCTTCGACGCCGGTGATTCCCGGATTGGTCCCTTCACCCGGAACCAGGTAGGGATGCCCGTATCGAGCTTCTTTGGCTATCAGGTGCTGGGCCTCTTCCAGAGCGATGCTGAGGTAAGCGCTGCGCCCACCCAAGATGGAGCCGAGCCTGGTTTCTTCCAGTATGCTGACCTAAACGGCGTAGGGGCTAATGGCGAAGTGATTCCCGGCGCCGATGGCCAGATCACTCCGGAAGACCGGACCTTCATCGGTAACCCCAACCCCGACTTCACCTATGGTCTGAATGTGAACCTGGAGTACAAAGGTTTCGACCTGACGGCCTTCTTTTTCGGTTCGCAGGGCAATGAAATCTTCAACTACACCAAGTGGTGGACCGATTTCTGGCCTTCCTTCCAGGGGCAGAAGAGCATCGACCTGCTGGAAAACAGCTGGACCCCCACCAACCCCGGTGCCACCGTGCCCAAGGCTTCCAACACCTCCAACTTCTCGACCAATACTGAATCGCTTAGCTACTACGTAGAAGATGGTTCCTTCCTGCGTCTCAAGAACCTGCAGCTTGGATACAACTTCCCCGCTATGGTGGCTAACAAGCTCGGTATGAGTAACCTACGTGTTTATATCCAGGGAACCAACCTCTTCACCATCACCAACTATTCCGGTCTTGATCCCGAGATCTCCGGTGGCGACACCTCTTTCGGGGTTGACGAGGGTAACTTCCCCGTGGTGCAGCAGTACCTGTTCGGTGTAAACATTGGCTTTTAATCAAACAGAACCAGAAAAGATTATTGTCTCATGAAGTTTAAAACATTCATAGGCTCAGTGGCTGTTCTGCTTGGGCTCAGCATGGTGAGCTCCTGTAGCAGCGACTTCCTCAACGTTCAACCCAACGGGGCCTTGTCGGAAGAGGTCCTTGCCACAGAGGACGGGATCGAATCCCTCCTGATTGGTACCTATGCCATGCTGGATGGGGTTTCCGCCAACGGCTTTGGTTGGGAATCTGCCGCTTCGAACTGGGTATTTGGCAGCATTCGGGGTATGGAGGCCAACAAAGGGACTGATGCGGGTGACCAGCCGGGCATCAACCCAATCCAGACCTTTACCGAAGCGCCTACCAACGTGTATCTTAACATCAAGTGGCGCTCCTGCTACGAGGCTATTTCTCGGGCCAATGCTACTCTGACGGTTATTGCTCGCGCCGAAGAAGAAGGTACCATCACGGCTGACCAAGCGGCGAGCTATCGTGCGCAGGCTCGGGCTCTGCGGGGTCATTACCACTTCGAGGCTTGGCGCATGTGGGAACAGGTTCCCTACATTGACGAGAATACCGTTCAAGATGAGGTGACCAACACTGCTGACATCAGTGACCTGATCATCGCGGATCTGGAAGCCGGTACTACCCTTCCCAACAACATGGGACAGGTGGGGCGCTTCAATGGTACTGTATGTAAGGTCATCCTGGCCAAGGCCCTGATGCAAATGAAGGGTGACTATGCCGCCGCTAAAACCCTGCTGACGGATGTTGTCAATAATGGTACCAAGCCCAATGGTCAGGCTATTGGGCTGCAGGCGAAGTATGGTGACATTTTTGACATTGAGTCCCGCAACGGGATCGAAGCCGTCTACACGGTACAGTACTCTGTTAATGATGGTTCCGGTGGCTGGAATGGCGGCTGGGGTGAAGTCCTCAACTTCCCCTACAAAGGTGGTGGTTCGCCCGGCGGTTGCTGTGGCTTCTTCCAGCCTACGCAGGAGTTTGTGAACTCTTTCCGCACCAGCGGTGGCCTGCCCCTGCTGGACAATTCCTACAACAACGATCCTGTCGTAAGCGACGATGGCCTTGCTCCTGGCGATCCCTTTACCGAAGATGCTGGCCCGCTGGATCCTCGTCTCGACTGGACCGTAGGACGGCGTGGTATTCCTTACCTGGATTGGGGCGATCATACTGGATCTGACTGGATTCGTGATCAGTCGTACGCTGGGCCCTACAGCCCCAAGAAGCAGGTGTATAAGAAGAGCCAGGAAGGTACCTTCACGGAGGTCGGTAACTGGACTTCGGGCTGGACCGCCAATGGCTACCGGATGATCCGCTACGCCGACGTGCTGCTGCTGCTGGCCGAGTGTCAGATCGAAACCGGTGAGCTGGATGCCGCCCGGGCCAACATCAATCGCATCCGTGAGCGGGCCGCCAACCCTGACGGCTTCGTGATGGAGGAAGATGGTGTTACCCCCGCCGCTAACTACCAAATCTCGCTCTACGAGAGCGCTTTCGCCAATGCTGACGAGGCCCGCGCGGCCCTCCGCATGGAGCGCAAGCTGGAACTGGGGATGGAAGGACACCGCTTCTTCGACCTCAACCGCTGGGGCATCGCGGCCCAGGAGATCCGGCGTATCCTCGCCTACGAAGCACCGCTGCGCCCTTCCCTGTATGCCGGGGCTGAGTTTGCGGACAATGATGTCCTGTATCCCATTCCTCAGCGTCAGCTTGACCTGAGCCCTGGGTTGGTGCAGAACCGCTAGTCCTGCTGGCCAGATACGTTTCCGGGGCTGACCTTTCCGAAGGTCAGCCCCTTCCTTTTCAATTATTCTCTGATCCCAGGGGGATGAACCGACGGCACCAATATGTCTATATCTGCTCCCCAGTTTGCTGGCCTGCCGGGGAGATTTTCTGGTCATTCCCGCCCAGGGTCAATTGGATGAACAGGTGCTTGCCACCCCGGAGGGATTGGATGCCTTGCTGATCGGCGCCTACGCCATGCTCGACGGAGTGGCTGCCGAAGGCGGCTTCGGCTGGGAATCGGCGGCCTCCAACTGGCTCTATGGCAGTGTGCGGGGCCTGGAAGCCAATCCCGGCAGCGATGCCGGGGATAGTTCTACTATGCCGGCCGTGTATGCAGCAGTTCATGTTGACCCTGTCGACCTGTGGTTGCCGATTCCCCAACGGGAGATTGATCTAAGCCAGGGAAGGTTAACCCAAAATCGTTGATTCTTTTGCCGGAAAGGTTGCATACCAGTGGCTTATTTGAGAATTTGGCATCCTTGCGGCAGGTCTTTACCTGGCCCTTACCACCCTTTCTTCCATCGCAATCGCTTCGCTCTGTCATGCCTTTTTTTACTCGTATCAGTCTGTTTTTGGGCCTTGGCCTAATCATCGCCTGTGGTGGACCGGCTCCACGTTTCGAGCGGATAGACGCCAGCCAGACCGGGATCGATTTTGCCAATGTCATTGAGGAAAATGACAGCATCAATATCCTCAATGATGAGTATCTGTATAACGGAGGCGGCGTAGGCGCCGCCGACCTGAATGGGGACGGGCTGACCGACCTCATCTTCACCGGGAACCATGTACCTTCCCGGATCTACCTCAACGAGGGAGACTTCCGCTTCCGCGACATCAGCAGCCAGGCTCCCGGCCTGGATAATGGCCAATGGTTTTCGGGGGTAACGATCGCTGACTTCAACGGCGATGGACGCCCCGATTTTTACCTGGCGGCCACCAGCAACAAGGACCCGCTCATGCGGCGCAACCGGCTGTGGATTCACCAGGGGAATGATGCCGAAGGGATACCTTCCTTCCGGGAAATGGCCGAAGCTTTTGGCGTAGCCGATACCGGCTACTCGGTCCACGCCGCCGCATTGGACTACGACCTCGATGGCGATCTGGATCTGTACGTCCTCAACAACGTCTTTAGCCTGGCCGTTCCGACCAACTACCGGGAGAAGATCGTCGATGGCTCCGCCGCCAACAATGACCGCTTCTATCGCAACAATGGGGACGGGACCTTTACCGAAGTGTCGCGCGAGGCCGGCATCGTCTACGAGGGGTATGGCCTGGGGCTCGCCGTCGGCGATGTCAACAAAGACGGCTACCCGGACGTCTTCGTCTCCAATGACTACATCGCCAATGACCTGTTGTATCTCAACCAGCGCGATGGCACCTTCCGCAACATGGCCGATTCGCTGCTGTCTTACAGCTCCAAGTTCTCCATGGGCAACGACATGGCCGACATCAACAATGATGGCCAGCCCGATGTGATGACGCTGGACATGCTGCCGGAGAAATATTCCCGAAAAAAGCAGACCATCAACGGCAACAGCTACCAGTTTTATCTCAACGACGATCAGTACGGCTATCAGCACCAGTATGTCCGGAACATGGTGCAGCTGCACAGCGGTTTTCATGGCGAGAAAATGCTGCCCTATGCCGAGGTAGGTCAAATGATGGGGGTTTTTCAGACCGAATGGAGCTGGTCGCCCCTCTTTGCTGACTATGACAACGATGGTGATCGCGACCTGCTGATCACCAACGGTTTTCCCAAAGACCTGACCGACAAGGATTTCACCAACTACAAGGCGCAGATGCACGGCTATCTGGCCACCGATGCCCAGATCATTGCGCGCATCCCGATCGTCAAGGTCTCCAACTATGCCTATGAGCAGGTAGGGCCCCTGCAGTTTGAAAACAAGACTGAGGAGTGGGGACTGAGCCTGCCCTCCTTCTCGAACGGGGCGGCCTTTGCCGACCTGGACAATGACGGTGACCTTGACTACGTGGTCAACAACATCGACGACCCGGCCTTTGTGTACCGCAACCAAAGCGCCGAACAGGGGCGGCAGTATCTGCGCGTGCGCCTGGAAGGCAGCGGGATGAATACCGCCGCCATCGGGGCCAAAGTCGAGCTGTGGGCCGGTGGCCGATATCAGTACTATGAGCACTATCTCACCCGGGGCTACATCTCCTCGGTTGAGCCGGTGGCGCATTTTGGCCTGGGGAGCCAGACTATGGTGGATTCGTTGCGGGTAAGCTGGCCTGGTGGGCAAAAAGAGACCTTTCTCACCGAAGTGGCGGCCGGTCAGGTCCTGACACTGCGGATGGCCGAAGCCGCTCCGGCCCGCCCCCAGCCGAAGGCAAGCCCTCGCCTCTTTGCGGAGCAGCCGGGGCTCGTACCGTATCGGCATCAGGAAGACGATTATATCGACTTTTTTCAGGCACAGCGGATCATCCCCCGCAAGTTTTCCCAGATTGGGCCATGCCTGGCCCAGGGAGACCTCGACGGCGACGGCCGCGAAGACCTCCTGATTGGTGCCACCAACAAGGAGCCTACCCGTGTGTACCTGCGGCAGGGCGAGGGCTTTGTACCAGTGGAAATCCCTGGCCTGACCGATGCCAAAGTGTGTACCGAGTCGGACCTGCTCATCCTTGACCTGGAGGGAGATGGCGATCAGGATGTGATCGCCCTGGCGGGGGGCTATGTGAGCAACGATCCCGCTGCCTACCAGCACTGGGCTTATGTCAACCAGGGAGATGGGCACTTTGAGCGCGTACAACTGCCCTTGCCGGCCTTTCCGGCTTCGGTGGTGCGCCCATTCGACGCCGACGGCGACGGGGACAGCGACCTCTTTGTGGGGGCCCAGATCAAGCGAGGCTTTTTCCCATATGCCGGCCCCTCCTATTTCTTGCGCAATGACGGAGGCACTTTCAAAGCCGTGCCAGAGGAAGGTTTTGATCTCGGCATCGTCAACGATGCCGTCTGGACCGACATCGATGGCGATGGACATAGCGACCTGCTCATTGCCCGGGAGTGGCAGACCCTCACCGCCCTGCGCAATGCGGGCGACGGGGCCCTGGCCCCCATGCAGGTGCCGGGTCTGGACCGCTATAGCGGTCTGTGGTCCGGGCTCCTCGCCATCGACATCGACCAGGATGGCGACGACGACTACATCGCCGGCAACTTGGGCCAGAATCATCGTTTCGAGGTATCTGATCGCTATCCCCTCTCCCTCTATGCCGTCGACGTCGACGACAATGGCGCCATTGACCCCATCACGTCGGCTTACTGGCGCGACGATGCCGGGCAGATGCAGGAGTTTCCCGTCAACTACCTCGATGAACTTGCCGCGCAATCTCCCTTCTTCCGTAAGGCTTTCACCAGCTACACCCAGTTTAGCCAGTCCCCGGTCCAGACGTTTCTGAATACCGATACTCTGCCGGCAGAAGAGGTCTTCCGAGTCAACAGTACTCAGAGTTTTTTCCTTTACAACGATGGCGGCAGTTTGCGCTGGGAGCCTCTGCCGCAAGCCCTTCAGGTGGCACCCATCCGGGAGTTTCTGGTGCGCGACTTCGATGGCGATGGGCTGGAGGATGTGGTCGTGGCTGGTAACGATCATCGCTTTGATGTATCTACCGGGGTTTATGACGCCAATAAGGGGTTTGTGCTCCTGGGCCAGCCTGGAGAAGGGTTTAGCGTGCTCTCCGCCGCGGAGAGCGGCCTGCTTTTCCCTGGTCAGGTCGAAGACCTGCTGTTTTTTGATGATGATACCACGCGGTGGTTGGTTGCCGGGATCAACCGGCAGCCTTTGCGGGTGTTTCGCTTGCGGTAGGAACGGAAGCCGGAGATTGGCCTTGCGTCCTCGAATGACCCTAGATCGAGCTACCCGAGATAAAACAAGAGCGGTAGCCCCATTCACCCGCGCTGGCAGGAATCCAGCGCGGGCGTTTGCCTCAATCGGCCGATTAGGAATGTGCGTTTCGTGCACAAAGGCCAGAGCCGATTGGCGCGATCCAGAGAGGATTTGCCCCCCACGTTATTTACTGAGCATCGTCTCCACGCCGGTCCAGTCTTTGGAAACCCCCTGATCCCGGGCCTGCAGGGCTCGCTGTAGGTAGAGGTGTGCGGCCTTATCCTCCGGATTGTGCTGGATGACCCGGGAAAACCCCTTCACAGCGGTTTCAAAATCCCGATCAAAATAGGCTTGCAGTGCCTCGGCGAAGGCCGTGGACGTATCGGCTTTGCGCTGGGCTTGTTCGGGCGTATCGGCGGCCAGGAACTCATAGATGCCCAGGGGGGCGACCTTGCCCTTGACCAGGACCTGGCCCAGATAGCGATAGGCAAAGTCCTCCGGATTGGGGATGCCCGCCAGGGTAAATTCGCTGGTGATCAGGGCTGCTCCGTAATACTTGGTGAGGCCCTCCATCCGGGCGGCGGTATTGACGGTGTCGGAGACGACCCCTACATCCATGCGCAGGGTATCCCCGATGACCCCGAGCATCAGCGGGCCGCTATGCAGCCCGATGCCGGTCTGTATGGGTTGCCGCCCTTTGAGGACGCGCTCAGCGTTGTACACCCGCAGGGTTTCCTGTATCTGAATGGCGGCCTCGACGGCATCCCGGGGAGAACTCACCCCGGGCTCGGGCGGCATAAAGAGCGCCATCACCCCATCACCAAAGTACTGATTGACAAAGCCTCTGTTGGCTTTGATGATGGGACCTACGCGGCCCAGGTAGGCATTGAGAAAACGAAAGTTTTCGCGGGGGGTCATTTGCTCGGAGAGGGTCGTATAGCCCCGGATATCCGAGAAGAAGACGGTGACTTCTTTTTCGACCTGATCCCCGAGGTGCACGTCCAGGATGCTGTCGTGGCCCAGAGAGTGCAGAAATTCATAGGGGACAAAGCGTGCCGTGGCTGAGTTAATTTTCTGCTGTATGGCCAGGTTTTCCTGCAGCGCGTCCCGCTTTTCCTTTTCCAATTGGTTTCGCTGGTTGCCTACTGCCAGGGCAAAGAGACTCAGCTGCAGGGCGATCCCGCCCTGCATGACAGTGGTGACAGTATCTTCGTCTATAAAGCGTTCCACATCCTGCATAAAGGCCCCTACGAAAAAGAACGTGATGGGTATGACCATCCCCAAGATCAGGAAGATGGAGGCCAGGAGGTAGAAACGGGCCGGACGGTAGCCACGGTTGAGGGCCTGTATGCCCCAGAAAAACATGAAAATGAGCGAAGTCACGATAAAAAGGGCCAGGAGGAACCCCACAGCGCCGATGATGATGATGCCCATCATATCCTGCTTCGTGCGGATCCCGATTCCGACGGCCATAATGAGGGCCATGCCTGTCAGGAGGATCTGCATGACCCGCGAGGGCCAGATCCAGCCCGGGAGATGTTCCTGAAAATTGAGATAGGCCGCCGAGAAGCGATACAGCCCAATGCAGGCCAGCCAGACCGCGAGCAGATACAAGTAACCCGGATCAATGACCGTCAGGGGAATGTACTCCGGGACGTAGTTGGACGTCACGATAAAGATGCTCAGCCCCAGGATGTAGAGGACGTAGTTGCCATAGATGGCGTCCCGGGTAGAAATGAAGAACAACAGAAAGTACATCAGCTGGATCAGGACGATCCCCTGGAAGATCCCGTTGACAAAGCGGTCTTGCGCACGGTCCTCGGCATATGCAAAGTAGGAGACATGCGAGAGCCGAACCCGCACCGGCGGGTCCTCCTGATTGGGGCCGGCCAGCCGGACCAGCACCCATAGCGCCTCCTGGTCAGGCAGATATAGCTGTACCGTCGAAGGGGAAGTCGGGATGCTTCTGGCCTCTGCCGGTACGGCATCTCCCGTGCGGGCATGGTCCAGCAATTGGCCCTGGCCATAGAGATACACATCTACGGTGTCCCAACCACTGAGCTCCCGGCCCACGGCAAAAAACTGGTTCCTACCCCTGTCTGTCTCATGCCTGAGCCGGACGACTATCCAGTATGCTCCTTCAAAAGCGGCTAATTCCCCCTCTATGTTATCGTCCAATTGAAAAGGAAGGCTGTCCAGGCCCGTCAGGATGGCCGCTGGGGTCAGCTTTCCGCTGCTGTCCCGCAGGATTCGGGTGCGTTCGACTAAGCCCATGCGGGTTTTATCGGGGTCTGTGGCGAGTTGGCGCCACAGGGCCCTGGTATCATACCCATAGGCGACCTTTAGCGCTTTTTCGAGTTGAAGCATGCTGTCATGGGCCGTGTACCGGCGCTGCCGTCGCAAGATCAGGCGGGCATGACGTAGGGCCTCCAGCCAGACGGCGGTATCGGCCTGGGCTTCGGCCTGTTTGACCCATGCCAGGGCCTTTTCCCAGCTTTTCTGGATCACCGCCGTATCCCGGCGGCTGCTCTCTAGCATGCTGTCTCTCCAGGCCAGGGCATCCAGCTGGGCCTGGCGCAGCGCAGCAGTATCTGGCGGTGCCTGTAGGCTGTCCGGCTGTCCGTAGACAGGCAGGACCTGGCCCAGACCCCATAGC
>RFHL01000584.1 GCA_003696875.1 Bacteroidota bacterium
CAATGGTGCCAATGGGGTCTTCTCCCAGTGTCGCCTGTCAGCAGGCGCCCCCGGCGCTGGAGGTGCCGGGGGGGCTGGTGGCCAGGGTGGCCAAGGCGGCAGCCGCGGCCTGGGAAGCCTCTATACCGGAGGCGGGAGCGTGGGGGCCGGTGGCAATGGCGGTTTTGGTGGTGATGGTGGAGATGGGGGAGATGGCGGCAGCGGCGCCATGGGGACAGCTCAGGACTTTTATTTTGGAGGCGGTACGCCCGTGACCACCACCGGGCCCGCCGATATAGGCTTTGCCCTGGCGGCGCAGCCCGTGATCACCATGACCAATGTCGCCTGTGTGAATACCAATGTGACCTTTACCGGCCCGGCCTTTACGACCTGGAACCTGGGGACCGGTGCATCCCCGCTGATCGCCAACGGCGTATCGGTCACCACCATGTATACCAATGTGGGCCGCAAGGACATTGTCAGGGGAGCGGATACCTATGTTGGCTTCGCCAACATCGCGGCCAATACCAGTGCCCTGCCGATTGCAGCGACGAGCGCCCCCCAGATTGCCGGGACCTACCGGGTCTGCCAGGGGAGTACCGTCGATTTCTCTGCTGTCAATGGGGCCACGGGCTATGTCTATCATTGGGACCTGGACGGGGCCGTGAGTCCCGGGACCTACTCTGGAGACACCTATGAAAACCTGACCGGTCTGGCCTTTAACACCCCTGGGACCTATGACATCGTGCTGCGGTACGAAACCGATTGCTGCGGCCTCTCCGCCCCTGATACCATCGAACTCATCGTGGAGGAGCAGCCTGCTCTGGTTCTCAGTGGCCCGGCCGACTTCTGTGCCGGGACCGGTGGGGTCACCCTTACGGCCACGGGTGGAGACAATTATCTCTGGATGCCTTTCAACGACCTGAGCAGCAGCACCGGATCAAGTGTGATTGCCAATCCCACGACGGGAAATACCTACACCGTTACGGCCTACAGTGCCAGTGGACTCTGCTATGATACCGACAACATCAGTGTGGCCGTCAATGACCTCAGTCTTTCGGCCACTACCACCGATGCTGGCTGCCTTGATAATGGGACCGCCGCGGTATTCATGACCAATGGTACCGGGCCCTATTCCTTTGACTGGAGTACTGGTGGGACCAATCAATCCCTGGCCAATCTGGCTTCGGGGGTCTATGAAGTCATCGTCACCGACCTGGGTACCGGGTGTCAGGACTCCATTGAGGCTGTAGTGGGGCAAGTCCCCAACACCCTGGATGCTTTTGTTTCCCAGGTACAAAGCGTGAGCTGTAACGGGCTTTCCGACGGGCAGGCCACCGTGGCCCTCCAGGGTACCGTCGTTGGGCCTACCCAGATCACCTGGTCGCCGCTAGGGGGTAATGCGCTGACCGCGAATGCCCTTCCGGCGGGTACCTACGTAGTAGATGTGCTTGACCAGGGAAACGGCTGCGAGACCAGCACCACCGTGGTCGTGCCGGAGCCCGCCCCCTTGGCGGTGAATATTCTCGATCAGGTCGATCCGGATTGCGATACCTATGGGGAAGTCACCGTCAATGCCAGTGGCGGCAATGGGCCCTTTACCTATGCCTGGAATACCACGCCGGTCCAGACCGGCAATGCCCTCACCGGCCTGGAGGCCGGTACCTATTCCCTGACGGTCACCGATCAGGATGGCTGCCATATTACGGAAAGCGTAGTGATCCCCGGTGTTTCTCCGGTGGCACTTTCTGTGGTAGGGTTGAGTGATGCGTCGAGTTGTACGACGCCAGACGCCCAGGCCACGGTCGCTGCTACCGGTAGCGGGGGGAACATCTCCTATCTTTGGCAGGTGACCCCAGCCCAGACCGGCCCCACGCTTTCCAATGTATTTCCGGGTTCTTATACCGTGATTGCCACCGGTGCCAATGGTTGTGCCGATACCCTGGGACTTACGCTGGGGCCAGTCTGCCCGCTCACCGCAAGCCTGCTGGATTTCCAGGCCTATCCGGCCGGATCAGAGATTGCTCTGGACTGGGTAGCCGCCTCGGGCGATCCTTATCTGGGTTTTGAGATCGAACGCAGTCTGGATGGCGTTCATTTTCGCGCCCTGGCCTGGGCAGAAGCCGGAGCGGAGACTGGCTATCAGTGGCACGATGCGACAGTCGTGCCAGCCACCCGCTATTATTACCGTCTTACCCAGCGCTTTGTCGATGGGAGCGAGCGGCTATCAGATGTCCGGGAGGCCATGGTGAGCCCATGGCCTGGAGTGGCAGGACTGGAGGTGTTTCCGGTGCCATCCTCCGGTTTGGTACAGCTCCAGGGTCGGTTGGGACAAGCCGCGCGGGTGGAAATGCTGCTATTCAACAGCCTGGGACAACAGGTCTTGCGGAAACACTTTGATTTAAAGGCGGGACTGTTTAACTTATCTCTGGATCTGAGCCCTCATCCCGAGGGTGTGTACTCCGGCATGCTGCGGGTTGAAGGCGCTGCCTCCATCCCCTTCCGGGTACAAAAAAGCAGATAATTTTGTGTTGAGGTTTTGGTAAGGAGGCTGGCCCGAAAGGGTCAGCTTTTTTTGTATAGGGGGGGAGTTTTTGGTTACTTTAAGCGCCAGAATATAGCCTGTCCGGCTCGGACGGGCTATTGTGTACCAACGATTCCCGCTATGCGCCTCTCCCCCCTGGTTTTCTGTAGCTTGCTGGGCCTGAGCCTGCTTTTTTCCTGTAAAAATGATCTGCCACCGGAAGACTTAACCTTTCCCCCGGCGAAGGCCAATTTTGCCTTCTACCTCGACAGCTATATGGACTCCGTTCTGGAGGCAGACCGGATTCCCGGTCTCGCAGTAGGAGTCGTCAAAGACAACCGCATTGCCTGGAATACGGGTTATGGGCTGGCGAATGTGGCCGAGGGCATCCCGGTCGATCTGCGTACCCGTTTTATGATGGGCGAAGCCGCGGATGTGGTGGTGACGGTGGCCGTCCTGCAAATGTTGGCCGAAAAGGGGTATACCCTCAATACCGACATCAATACCCTGCTACCGCAGCCGATCCGGCATGCGCACTTCCCTCAGGCGGTGATCAATGTCCGGATGTTGCTGTCCCATACTTCGGGTTTTCAGGACGAAGACGTCCTGCTCGCCAGTCTGTATGGGGCTGGAGACGCTTCTCAGCGTTTGCGGGACTTTGTTGGCGACTACTTCCGGCCCAGCGGGGCCTATTACAGCCTGGACAACTTCTCCGCCGACCGCCCGGGCAAGACCTTTGCCTACGCCCGGGTAAATATGGCCCTTGCCGCCTACCTGGTGGAGGCGGTAACCGGGATTGAGTTTGACCTCTACTGCAAAACCCGGATGTTTTCCCAGCTGGGGTACAGCAGTGTGTCCTGGTTTTTCAATGACCTGCAACCGGAGAAAATCGCCGTACCTTATCTGCTGCAGGGAAGCAGCTTTGCCGCACAGCCCTTTTACGGATACCCCATGTATCCGAGCGGACAGCTCCGGATCAGCCTCGAGTACCTCTCTCGATTCATGCTCGCTCTCCTACAGAATGGGGCCTATGGGGACCAGCATTTGATTTCCGGAGACATGGTCAGGCATATCCAGGAAATTCAGTATCCCTTTGCTTCCGGGGAGCAGGCCCTTGGCTGGCGCTATGAAAGCCTCGACGGCCGCAACCTGCTGGGTATGCGCGGAAGCGATGCCGGGGTGAGTACCCGCTTTTTTCTGGAGCCCGACCGGGCTCAGGGCGTGATTTTGCTGGCCAATGCCACCTTGCCCGATTCCGTGCTGGATGACATCATGATCAAGGTACTGGAAACCAGCGATGCCCTCTGATTGCGGGTGCCCAAGGCCTGAGGGCCATCTGTTTCACCCTTAAACTGACCCTGCTTCATGGCCAAAAAAGCCAAGGCGGCCCGCCGTTCACGGGTAGATGTTTTTCTGAATATTATTGAAAAAGGAGGCAATGCCTTGCCCCATCCGGCGACCCTCTTCGCCATGCTGGCCCTGCTGGCCATTGTGCTTTCGGGTGTGACGAGTTGGCTGGGGGTAGAAGCCGCCATGCCTGGCGGCGATTGCGCCGATGGGGGCAACGATTGTATCCGGCCGGTCAATCTGCTCTCCAAGTCCGGTCTGCACTGGGTGTTGACCAGCATGGTGGAGAACTTCACGGGCTTTGCCCCGCTGGGGACCGTGCTGGTGGCTCTCTTGGGCATCGGGGTAGCCGAAGGGAGTGGCCTCATCGGTACGGCCCTGCGCCTGTTGGTCCTGAAGGCCCCGGCACGTCTGCTCACCTTGGTACTGGTATTTGCTGGTGTTATTTCCAATACGGCCAGCGAAGTCGGTTATGTGCTGCTGGTTCCCCTGGGGGCCATCATTTTCCTATCGGCCGGGCGACATCCGATCGCCGGCATGGCCGCCGCCTTTGCCGGTGTATCCGGCGGCTATAGTGCCAACCTGCTTTTGGGTACCGTAGACCCGCTGCTGGCGGGTCTTTCCCAGGAAGCAGCCCGTTCGGTGCCAGGATTCGAGGACTATTCCGTCAATCCCGCCGCAAATTACTACTTCATGGCGGTTTCCACCTTCCTGATCACCTTCGTGGGGACCTTCGTCAGCGAAAAAATCGTCGAGCCACGTCTCGGCAAGTACCAAGGAGACGCCAAAGCGGAAGAGATCAAGGGCCTGTCCCGGGATGAAAAGCGCGGCCTGCTCTATGCCACCATTGTGAGCCTGGTCATTACGGTAATTATCCTGATCGGCCTGATTCCGGCCGATGGCTTCTTGCGCAATCTGGACGTGCCCGCGGACCAGTCCATCCTCAAATCGCCCTTCCTCAAGGGCATCGTGGCGGTGATTTTCCTGGCCGCCGGCCTGGCCGGCATCGCCTATGGCATTGGCGCCAAGACCATTCGGAACGATTCCGATGTGATGAAAGGTATGGCCAAGAGCATGGAGACCCTGGGGGCCTATATCGTGCTGGTGTTCTTTGCGGCTCAGTTTGTGGAGTACTTCAAGGAAACCAATCTGGGGACCATCATCGCCATCAAGGGGGCAGCGGCTCTGCAGCCGCTGGCCGACTATCCCATCCCGCTAATGCTGGGATTGATTGTGATTTCTGCCGTGATCAACCTGTTTATGGGCAGTGCTTCCGCCAAGTGGGGCCTGATGGCCCCGGTTTTCATCCCTATGTTTATGGCCCTGGGCTATAGCCCGGAGTTCGTACAGGTCGCCTACCGCATCGGCGACAGCACCACCAACATCATCGCCCCGATGATGTCCTACTTTGCCCTCATCGTGGCCTTTATGCAGCAATATGACAAGAAGGCTGGCATTGGTACCGTGGTCTCGGTGATGTTGCCCTATTCCTTTGTCTTCCTGATTGCCTGGTCCATCATGCTGATCATCTGGATCCTCCTGGGGCTCCCGGTGGGGCCAGGAGCCAATATGCTCCTTGGCTAATCCAGGTCAGAACACCATATGGGCTTGCGTACAGTTTTGTACGCGGGCCCTTTTCTTTGACAGACCGGCTATCCCTATTCCAGCTCGTCCAGGGTCAGCTTCATGCTGGGGATGAAGCGTTGCATAAACCACTGTACCTCAGGTAGCTCTGTATCCTTGATGGTTTGGCGAAGCATCTGCTCGGCCCGGGCAAATTCCTGGTTGCCGGCTTTGCGCTCCTCCAGGCATTTGAGATAGGCGGATATCTTGTCCGCCGCCTTGACCAGCTCCCAGCAAGCGCGGTCGGCTTCCTGAGGGAAAAAGACCGATTCGTAATCCTCCTGAAATTCCTCGGGCAAAAGGTCTAGCAAGCGCTGGTTGGCTACCTGCTCGATCTCCTTGTAGGCGGCCTTGATTTTGGGGCTAAAGTACTTGATGGGTGTGGGTAGGTCACCCGTAATGACCTCGCTGGCATCGTGGTACATGGCGAGAATCGCCACCCGTTCCGGGTTGATGGTGCCGCCAAAGTGGCGGTTTTTGATCAGCGCCAGCGCATGCGCGATCTGCGCCACCTGCAGACTATGCTCCTGGATGTTTTCGGTATGAACGTTGTGCATCAGGCCCCAACGTTCGATATACTTCATGCGGGAGAGGTAGGCAAAAAAATGACTCATGTATGAGGTGAGAAGGTTTGATACTCAGAGTTCCCTTGTTTTTACTGGATCTGGATAGCCTGGCCATGGTTTTGGCGACCGGCGTGCAGCTGCAGCCAGTAACGGCCGCTGGGAAGCGTAGGTAGCCTGAGTCTAAGTGTTTGATAACCAGTGCGAAGGCTGAGGGTGTTTTCCCAGACCCGTTGTCCGGTGGGATTATACAAGTGAATGTGCATTACTTCGGGTCTTGGGGCTTCGAGCGCCACCGTTAACATGCCTTGGCTTGGGCTGGGGTTGGGATGAATCCGTACCGGGTGTCCCCATAGC
>RFHL01000585.1 GCA_003696875.1 Bacteroidota bacterium
CCCGGAAAACCATTTGCTTTTCGAAGTCGGAGGAAATTCATGATCCCGTCATCGGCCTTTTCATCAATGAATTTTTCTTCTGGCCGCAGTAAAAACCGAATCTATACACTGACGCCTGAGGCAAGCCGGATTCCATCACCAGGTACCGGAGTGAGACTTCATAGCCAGGAGATTGGGTTCCTGGCAAGAAAATATGGATAAAAATCTGCCCTGGAAATGACAATGGTCACTCCAGGGCTCGCCCGGCTACAGATCCGTACCATTTGCATAAAAGGCAGTCAACCCCTTCCTTCCCTACTCCACCCGCACCCCTTCCTCCAGGATAAGCGCATAGGCATAGCCCGCGCCGAAGTCGCGGTTGACGCCTACCCGGGCCCGAAAGGTCGCGTGGGTCCCCTCGCGCACGGGCTCGGCGGCGGTGAGCACCAGATCATAGTCGTCCTGAGAGCCGTCACGCAGGTGGATCCAATTGCGGTCCATGATGTTGGCATTGAGCTTGACACACTCGCCGTGAACCTCCACGAGCTGTCCGGCATAGCGCTGGGGATCAGCAACGAGCTCGGTTATGCGCAGGCGAGGCACCTCCCCCGCGGCAGGCGCGGGGGCCGGAAAGGACGGTGCCGCCATCGGCGGCTGCACCGAGGCAGGCCTACCCAGGTCTGCTCCCCCGTGCGCTTCGGGCACAAGCTGGGAAACGAGGATCATCTCGTCAAAGACCCGGTTATACTCCTTGCTCTCAAAATGGGTCTTGCGCAGGCCATCACGGTAAAAGAAAACCGCGCCGGGAGCAGCTTCCATTTTGCGCGTGGCAATCCAGTAATCCTGTCCGCTTTCTGAGACCCTCAGATACACATAGCGTTCGGTGGGGAGCACCTCCTGCACCACCACCCGGTGCACCCCAGCCGGCAGGCCGGTGGGGCTTGTCGGGGCCGCCGCCCCAGAGCGACCAGTGCCTCCAGCAAAAATACCGCTGGGGGTTGCCGTCGCCACCGGCTCAGATTCAATCACCTTTGGGCCCTTTCGGCAACTCGTGGCCAGGCTCAGGATACAAACGGTCACAGCAAAAAACAGAGAACGCCAGGTCATCAGTAGGGAATTAAAGTGATCAAGGGTTAATGCGGTGAAATCGTTTCACCAGGCGGGTATACACCCGATACGTCTGCTCCCCATTGAAGGTAGCAAACTCTCCGGAGACACTCAGCGAGAGCGTGCGCGAAAAGCGCAGATGCCATTGGGTGCCAGCATAGTGCTGCAGGCGGGGAATGCCTCCCTCTCCAAAGCGGTAGCTCACCAGGCGATAATAGAGCTCCAGGCCGGCTTTGCCCTGAAACAGCTCCCGGCTGTGCCGCAGTGAGCCGATATCAGTGGTCAGATAGTTGGACACATTGCGGTTGTAGGTCACCGACAGGCGACCGCCGATCCCCGGCAGACGGTACAGCGTGAGGTAGCCGTGGATATTGTCGGAGCGGTTTTGGGTGTCGCTCTGGAAGCGCTTGCTGTAGCTGCCGCCCACCTGCAGGCCCCGGAGGGGCCGGAGGTTGAGGCGCAGCCGCACGCCCTGCCGGGCGAGGTCGTCTTCCAGAAGGCGCTCTATCTCGGTCTGCAGGGTCTCATAGTAGAGGATTTGCTTGCGCGAATCATAGGACACCATCAGGCTCAGTTTTCGATGGGGGCGGTAAGTAGCCGCTGCGTAGAGGTTGGAGAGGCGCAAGTCGCCCCTGCTGTCGCCATTCACCCGCTGATACAGGTCGACTTCGCCAGAGGAAAAAAGCAAGAGCGTCCCCCCCAGGGAGCTGCTGTGCTGGAAGTACAGATAGCGCCGGTCCACGGCGCCCTGGTTGCGCTGCTCGATGGCACCCAGGGTGGTTTCGGTGCGGCTGCGTCCCGCCTGATGCTGCAGGCCCAGATAGCCGCCATACTGAAGCAGATCGGGATTGAGGGCATGGGTGCGGATATCCGGCCGCGCCCCGGCGATCAGGCCTACGTAGGCCTCGCCCAGTTGCTGCTCGACCTGCAAGCCATCGATAGCGCCCAGCGAGGCAATGCGGGGATTGATGCGGCGGCCCAGGGCCAGGCGGGTTCCGCTTGGAGCTTCATAGCGCAGAGCCAGGTTGTAAAGGCGAAAAAAACGGGTTTGGGGATCAAAGCGGGCCGTATCGGTCGGAAAAATCTGCCGGTAGGTCCCGTGCACATCCAGCGAGAAGCCCGTGTGCCCGATGTGATCGGCATTGAGCGAAAAGCGCCCCAGGGCGCGGTGGCGGTCATCACGCTGGCTGCCGATGGCGCTATAGGCCGAGGCCGAAATCCGGGCCCGGATGACCTCCACCGGACGGTCCGGAGAGGGGAGGGCCTCTTCCTCCTCAGGAACTTCCGCCGGTAGGGGATCAGGCTCTGCGGGGCGCGGGGCCGGGGCCACTACCGCCGACGGGCGGGCTTGGACGCATCTCCTTTGGCCACCGCACAACCCCCTAGCGGCACACAGACCGCCGAGGTGCTGGACGTATTGGTCACCAGCAGGCAAGGCTGCCCGCCGGACAGCAGCAGGGTATCTCCGGCCGTGATGCGTCCCATGTCAGCAAAGCTGACATAGACATTGCGGGAAGTCACAAAGGTTACCTGGCCCTGTTGCACCTGCCCCAGGAGCATGGCCAGGCTCAAGACACCAAACAGGCAAAAACTGAACAATATCCGCATCTGGGGAAGGGGTTGGGACATGAAAGGTCGAACAACGAACCCGATACTTCGAACGTCAAAAACTAATCTTCCCCGGTGGGATGGCAAGACAGACAAGCCGTGCTTTCATACACATAGCCCGAGACACCATTGTGCTTGTTGGAAGTGTTGGGGTCAATGTGGCAACTCAGACAGGTGAAGTCTCCGTAATTCCCTGGGTTGTTGTGGCAAATGGTACATTCATCCCAGGTTTCGCGGTGCTTGCCGGAATAGATGGGGAAATACATGCCGTCATGGTCAAAACTTGCCGGAGTCCAACCGTCTTCGGTATGGCACTGCGCACAATCCGTAGGAAACTGCGCCTGGCTGTGATTCGGATTATTGGTTGCCTGATAATCGTCGGCGTGGCAGGCAAAGCAATCGGTGGGCGTGCCGGCAAAGCCATTGGCGTGGCAGGCGGCACAATCGAGCCCATTGTGCTGCCCCTGCAGGGGAAAGCCCGTGCTGTTGTGGTCAAAGGCCCCGTCTTCGCTTCCATCGGGATGACACACCAGGCAGGCCGTACTCAGATACACATAGCCCGAAATGCCCCGGTGATCATTATCGGTGCCGGGATTGGTGTGGCAGGTGATGCAGGTAAATTCTGCGTAGTTGGCGGGGTTTTGGTGGCACTCGTCGCAGGCGTCCCATTCTCCCCGGTGCTCCCCACTATAAATGGGAAAAAACTGGGCATCGTGGTCGCGAAACTCCGCCGGACGCCAGTCCGGGTCGGTGGTGTGACAGGCGGCACAATCGTTGGAAAAGCCCAACTGGGTGTGGGAGGGGTTGGTCGTGGCGTTGAAATCGGCCTGATGACATTGCACGCACTCGGGGGAGGCATCGCTGAAATTGCCCGTGGTATGGCAGCGCGCACAATCCTGAATATCATGCCCCAGGGTAAGGGGAAAGAAATCGTGCGAAAGGGCCGAGGCCTCCCAGCCAAAGGCTAAGGGGCTGTGACACTCGATACAATCCGTCCCGTAGTTGGCGTCCCGGTGGTTGGGGGATTCGGTCGCCTCATAATCGTCTCGGTGGCAATTCACACACTCATTTCCGATCCGGTCAAAACGCAGATTGGTCTCGGCCAGGTGGCACTCCACGCAGGCGAGCGTGGCGTGGACGCCCATCAGGGGAAAGCCGTTCTCCTCGTGCAGCTCGGGGATGTTGTCCACCAGCCAATCGTTGGCGTCGTGGCAGCGGGCGCAGTCGTCGCCCACCAGCATGCTGTGCACATCGGTGTGACACTCGGCACAGGAAAGGGGCGCCTCCTCAAACACCAGGCTCTGGTGACAGAGCCGGCAGTCGGTCTGCCCGTGCATGCCCTCCAGGGCAAAGTCCGTCTCGGCATGGTCAAACCGGACCTGATCCAGGGCCACCGACCAGCCGTCGGAGGTGTGGCAAAGGGCACAGTCTGAGACTCGCTCGGAGGGACCGTGCGGGGTCTGCGCCGGCAGCCAAAGGCTGCCCAGCAACAGCAACATTATTGATGACAGTCTATACATGCAAATCGTTCGATTTGGTACACGACCTCAGAGCCGCCTCCCGGAGCGGGACGACGGTGACATTCCATACAGTCTATCTCGGCATGCCGCCCTTCGAGGGGAAAGGCGGTCTGATTGTGATCAAAATGCTCCGGGAACCAGCTCGCCGGGCCATGACAGCGGGCGCAGTCGGTCACCCCATCTACCGCAAATTCGTCCCCATGCACATTCTCATGGCAGGCCGCACAGTCGGTACCCAGATCATCAAAATGCTGGGTCCATGCCCCCGGACTTACCTCTTCGAAGTGACAGGCCCGACAAGTAGTCTCGCTATGCCGGCCCTCCAGGGGCCAGCCGGTATCCTCATGGTCAAAGCTCACCGCCGTCCAGGCGTCATTGGTGTGACAGCGCTCACAATCCTGTTCGGGGTAGTATTTGCTCGAAAGGAAACCGGCATGGGTGTCGCCATGACAGGCAACACAGCTGTTGCCCAACTCCCGAAAGGTCCAGCGGCCGCTGGCCTCGTCAAGGTGGCAGGAGAAACAGGGGGTAGCTACATGAGCACCCTCCAGCGGGTAAGCACTTTTTTGGTGGTCATCCAGGGTGTAAAGGCTATAGTCAAAGCCTTCGGTCACAGCGTGGCAGCGTTCGCAATCCGGGCTTTGGCCCCCGGCATCCGCAAATTCGCCCTCGTGGTAATCCTCGTGGCAATGCTGGCAGGCGGAGAAATCGATGGGGGTCGAATAGCGGTCCTCATGGCATTGCCGGCAGTCCACGGCCTGATGCTTACCCTCCAAGGGGTAGTCGGTCTGGTTATGGTTGAAACCGCTCATGTCATTGAGCGCGAGGAAGTCGCGCTCGTTGTGGCACTCGGCGCACTGCAGGCCAAAACGGCCTTCGTGCTGGTCTTCGTGACACAGGGCACAGGCATTTTCGTTGGTCACGGTCTGATCCGCAAAGACGGTGCGGGGCTGATGGCTGCGGCTATGGCAGGCAAAGCAATCGGTGCGGGTGTGTTGCCCACGCAGCTCAAAACCCGTCCGGCTATGGTTGAAGCCACGCCCACCCGTGAAGCGATTAAAGGTCTGCTCGTTGTGGCAGGTGGTACAGGCATCCGACAAGCGGCCGGCATGGGGATCTTCGTGGCAGGCCACGCATTTGCCAAAATCTAACCCGGTAAACTGCTGGAATGGCTCGCCCCGGCGGGTAGAGATTGGGTGGCAGGCCTCACAATCCACCGTCTCATGCGCGCCCCTGAGGGGAAAATCTGCTTCGGCATGATCAAAAAGCGTAGCCGGGGCAAAGGCCTTCATCTCATGGCAGGCCCGGCAATCCTCGCCCAGGGTTTCCTGGTGATAATCGGCATGACAGCTCAGACAGGCATCGTCCATGCCCAGAAAGGTACCTTTGCGGCCGCGGATCTCCGCATCGGCGATGTGTTCTGGCTGGTGGCATTCCCGGCAATCCACCTGGGCATGGGCCCCTTCCAATTTGTAGCCGGTCAGCTGGTGGTTAAAGCTGTTCTGATCAAAGCGAGCCATCTCAAAGCCACGGCCATGATGGTCGCTATGGCAGGCAAAACAATCTTGCCGGCGCACCTCAGCGCTGGCGTGATACCCCTGCCGGGCGCTGACCAGGGTCTGTATCTCCTCATGACAGGCCAGGCACTTCTGGCTGGACACCTGCTGTCCCAACTCATGGCAGAGGGTACAGTTGCTGAGGCCTTCTAGCTCGGCATGGGCCGCCGCCAGCGGCCCGGGGGACAGCTGGGCCTGCACCTGGGGTCCCAACCCCAGCAGGGTCAGACTCAGCAGAGCCCGGATCAGGTGACCGGGGATATAGAACCAAAACCGTTGAGAAACACAGGTCTTCATGAGTGTTTTTTCACGATATAGCCAAAGCGCTTGGTGATCTCCACCCCGGCTTTTTGCAAAAATTGGGTAGGGAGCTCTCCCCCGGCGAAAATATAAACCCGATCATTGGGCAGGGCTTGCGCCTCTGCCTCTCCCTGTCGTTGCAACCAGACCCGCTCCGGCTCGATGGAAACCACCTGTGAGTTATAGATAATCTCCAGTTTGCCCGCCTCTTCGGCCGCAAGGATGTCGCGGCGGTTTTTCGGCTTAAGCCGGGAAAATTTGTCTTTGCGGTAGCTAAGGGTAACGGTGTTCTGATCCATGAGCAGCATGGCCGACTCGACGGCCGAATCACCGCCCCCCACCACCAGGATGCGCTCGCCCTTGATGCGCTCGGGTTCCAGCAGGCGGTAGGCCACCTTGGTGGACTCCTCGCCCGGGCAGCCCAGCTTACGAGGCGTGCCCCGGCGGCCTATGGCCAGTAGCACGTGATGGGCCAGCCAGGATTCACCTGTGCTGCACACGACCTTGAAGGTGTTATCGGCCTGAGGAAGAATCTGCTCCACCTTGGTCCGCTCGCGGATCTCCAGGCCGTATTTGGCAATCACCTCCTGCCAGAGGGCCAAAAGCTCATCCTTAGAGGTTTCGTATAGCTTTACCTTGCCATGCAAGGGCAGGTGCATGGGGGCGGTCATGACCACCTTAGCCCGGGGAAAGGTGTAGACCGTTCCGCCGAGGGAGTCCTGCTCCAGTGTGAGACTTGTGAGGCCATGCTCCTTGGCGGCGAGCGAGGCGGCAATGCCGGCCGGGCCGGCCCCGATGATGACCACATCCAGCACCCCCGCCTTGGCGGGTCGGTTTTGTTTGGCCATACTCTGGATGGCCTGTGTCCCTTGCTCCACGCTGTTTTTGATCAGCCCCATGCCGCCGAGCTCGCCCGCGATGTAGATCCCGCGCATATTGGACTCGTAATTGGCGTTGACGTGGGGCAGGTCCACCCCTCGGGTCTCGGTGCCAATCCGCAGGGAGATCGCCTCCACCGGGCAGCCGTGAAAACAAGCTCCATGACCGATGCAGTTGGTGGTATTGATGACCGTGGCTTTGCCATCCACGATGCCCAGGATGTCCTTTTCCGGGCACTCAGCCACACAAGCAGCGCTACCGATGCAGGTATTGAGGTCAATGTAGGGATGCAGGGAAACCGGCTCAAAAAGGCCTTCTTCCTTGGCCTTCTCCACCTTCTGGGCGGTCGTATGTGAAACCTTAGCCTGCCTACGCAGATAACCCCACAGCACCAGGCCGATCAAAATAAAGACCGACCCATAGATCAGGATTTGTTCGAGGAGTACTTCCATCAGAAAATCCATTTGTAGCCAAAGGCCAGTGTAATCCCTACGTGGAGAATCACGATGACCAGCATGATGAGGGCAAAGGGCAGGTGGGCCACATGCCAGTACTTAAACAGGCGCTGCATGGTTTCGAGCCGCGCAATGCGGCGGCTCAGGGTGCGTTCCTCACGCAGCATACGCAGGGCCTCCTGCCGGGCTGCGGTCCCCACCCCATGGGACCGGAGCCAACTGCGCATCTTCCCGACCGGAGGACGGTTGTCCTCCATCAACCAGGGCGGCAAGCCCCCCGCGCCTTCAACAGCCAAGGTCGACCGCAGATTTTGGACCAGGCTACCCCGCAGGGCCTGTACCTCGCCCAGACCCAGCGCCCGGCCTTCGATGGTCCGGGGGATCTGGATGTAAATGAAGCGGCCCACCACCCCGCTCAGGACCACTGCTACCATGCTCCAAAAAGCAATGGAGACAATGCCGCCAAACTTGAAAGCGGTGTGGAAGAGGACCAGAATCGGCCCCAGGGTACAAAGGAAGATGTGGAACTCCAGCAGGTACTTGAGCCGGATAAAACGGCCCAGAAAGTTGTACCGCTTGCGGGCAATATACAGACCGACCCCAACGATGATCATCAGCGTCCCGATGATGCCCAGGCCATGTCCATAGGCGCCACTGGGCTTGAACCAGTCGTGTCGCGGATGATAAAAGCGCTCCTCAAGGGTCGTCTGGTAGTAATCGTAGCCCGTGTAGGCCAAATACAGCGTGACCGCTACTACGATTACCGCCATGGTCCCGAGGTAAATCTGGTGGACCGTTTTGTTCAAAATGCGAAAAAAAAGTGTGTATTCTTCTACAGCCTCAGGCCGACAAAGAAAATACAAGCAAGTCTTTTCTTTCCCTAAAGCCTGAGACCGAAAATGTAAGCATTCTATCATGCGTTATCAAGCCTATTCCTGGTGATTTTTATCATTGTGTCTAAATCTCCATGATGGAACCTTGCCATTCCACCTGAGAACCTATTATATTCAGGAAAAGCTATATCTCTTCCCGTCGTTTCTTCCGGTTTGTTTCCTTTTCCTAGGTCCTGATCGCACACGTCTCACTCACATGACTTCCCAGCCTGCTCTTCCCTTTCTAGATCGCCTCCGGCGCATCCTGAAACCCCTATTCAACACCCGTGCCATGGGGGTGTATCTGCTCCTCTTTGCCATCCTGATTGGGTTGGCGACCTTTATCGAAAACGACTTTGGTACGTCCGCGGCGCAAAAGGTCATCTTTCAAGCCTGGTGGTTTGAACTGCTGCTGGTCCTTCTGGGCCTGACCGTCGCCGTCAACATCGTTACCTTCCGGATGATTCCTCAGAAAAAGTGGGCCCTCCTGATCTTTCACGCCGCCATTCTGGTCATCATACTGGGCGCGGGGATCACCCGCTACTGGGGGTACGAAGGCATGATGCACATCCGCGAGGGCAGCAGCAGCCAGGAATTTCTGTCCCGAGAAACTTACCTGACCTTCGAAGCCGAGAAAGGCGGGCAAAGCTTCCGCTTTGCGGAACCCGTGCTC
>RFHL01000052.1 GCA_003696875.1 Bacteroidota bacterium
AGGACGTGATTGGGGGGAATGGGTTTGGGTCAAAGACCGCTTTCCATGCCGGCAAGTTGGAACCCCGGCTATCCCAGCCCCTGTAAACCGCCGATCAGGCTTGCCCGGAAGCCCATACCGCTTCCACCATATCCCAGATATCCTCCAGGGAGGGGACCTGTTGGTTTTCGACCTTCGCCTCATCGTCCCAGTGTCGCATCTTTAGGCTAAGGTTAAACCAGGGTTGCTCCCGGAAAGCTGAAGCTTCCTCCTCATCCATGGGCCCACCTTGGTACCCAAGGGTGGCCTGACTGGCCGCCGACAAGGCGTCAAAGTAGCCCGGCTCGGCCCAGGTGAGATAGCGCTTGGCCTGGACATGCCCCTCCACCAATTCCGGCACTGGCTTGGGGAAGCCCAGTTGCCTGAGCCAATCTGCCCCGATCCGGTCGTGGCTCATGACGCCAAATTCCGCCATGTCCTCATGGGGCTGATCCTGTGCGTACAAGTGTCCCACATCATGCAAAAAGGCCGCGACCACTACGGCGGGCGGATAGCCGGCCTGACGGGCCAGTTGTGCCGCCTGATACGCATGCGCCAGCTGGGTGACCCCCTCGCCATAGGCTTCCTGGCCATAGCGAAGATATAGGGATTGGATCAGCGGCAAGGGAGAGGAGATCGGGGTCATTGAGAAAGATGAATACGTAAGATGGCAAAAGCTTAAATGTAGGGGTTCAGGACGGACATTCTCCGCCGGTACAAAAGGTTAAATAACGGTTAACCTTGGCTTTACCTGAGAGCGGAGCGCGCCCCCCCCAAAAAAAGACGGCCTTACCGCTTACCTTGGGTTCGATTCGGGCACTTATGGCTAACAAGAATAATTGTTTGCCATCATGAACCAAAAAATCAAATCGTTATGGATGGGGCTTACGGCCCTGCTAATGGGTTGGCATACGACCCCCGCTCAGAACAGCTGTTTTTTTCCGGGGGATACCAGCCGCTGGGAAAGCCGCTTTGCCATGCCGGGCATCACAACCGGAACGGTGTATAGCCTGCTGCCCAGCCAGGATGGCAGCCTGCTGATCGGCACCAGTACGACCGCCCGCTTTGGTGGGGATACTTACTTGGGGTCAATTGCGCGCTGGGATGGGGCCCGCTACCGTCCCCTGGGGACGGGGCTCTATGGTCTCTCCGGATCCATGACCATCTATGCGATGGTCGAGGATGCGGCCGGCAATGTCTATGTGGGAGGCATGTTCACAGGGGCCACCAACCCCGGCGGCGGGGTGGTCAGCAGCCGGAACATCATCAAATGGGACATCGCCTCCCAGCAGTGGGAGGCCCTGGCGCTGGGCCTTAACGGCAGTGTCCACGCCCTCGCCATTGATGGGGATACGCTTTATGTCGGAGGCACATTTACGCAGACGGAGGGAGGCAGCCCCATTCCCATGAGCAAAGTTGGTCGTTGGCGGGTAGATACCGGCAGCTGGGAAGCCCTGGGGGCTGGCGTAGGCAGTACCACGCCTGGCCTCAACGGCCAGGTCCATGCTCTGGCCATAGGAAATGGTGGCGAGCTCTTTGTCGGGGGAGCGATCAACCAGGCCGGCGGGCAGCCGGCCTATAGCATCGCCCGCTGGACCCCCGGCAGCGGCTGGGACGATATGAGCGGCGGCCTGCCGAGTTTTGCCATCGACGCCAATGGCGTTCCCACAGGTGTCTCATCGGCCTCCACGGTTCAGTCGCTGGCTTTCCATCCCGGTACCGGACAGCTTTATGCCGGGGGGTATTTTGGCGAATATATCGGTTCGGCGAGCATCGCCCTGGCAGCCTGGTATCATAGCGAACAGCTGGCCGCGTTTCGAGACCTGATGCGAAAGGCGCCCGGAGGAGAGCTTTTGGTG